>JAJYZK010000387.1 GCA_021799945.1 Acidobacteriota bacterium | reverse complement strand
CCTCGGTCCTGATCATCGCCGTCGACTTTGTCATCAGCCGCTTCATGATCGGCATCTTCGGCCGGTAACGGCCGGAGGCCCGGAGATTCGAGCACGCGATGGCCGCCACGCCGCAATACGAGATCGGGAGCCCGGAGCAGGGGCCGGCCGAGCCGGTCGTGGCTTTCAGCCATGTCTCCATCGGCTTCGACGGCAAGCCCGTGCTGGAAGACATTTCCTTCACCGTCGCTCCCGGGGAGACGCGCATTCTACTGGGACCGGCGGGCAGCGGAAAGAGCGTGCTGCTGAAGCTGGCCAACCGGCTTCTCTGCCCGGACCGGGGCAGCATTGCCGTCTTTGGCCGGGAGATCGGCTCGGCGCCGGAAAAGGAGATCTTCCCTCTCCGCCATCGCATCGGCATGGTCTTCCAGGAAGGCGCGCTCTTCGATTCGCTCTCCGTGCGCGACAATGTCGGCTTCCGCCTGATGGAGGAGCGCCGTCCGGCGGAAGAGGTGACCGCGCGCGTCACTGAGGCTCTGCGTTTCGTAGAGATGGAACAGACGCTGGACCGGATCCCTTCCGAGCTTTCCGGGGGCATGCGCCGCCGCGTGGCCATCGCCCGGGCCATCATCACGCGGCCGGATCTGCTCCTCTACGACTCCCCTACGGGCGGCCTGGATCCCATCACCTCGACCACTATTGTCGAACTGATCATGAAACAGCGCGACATCTCCGGCGCCAGCTCCCTGCTCGTAACGCATCGCCTGCAGGACGCCTTTACCCTGGCCACCCATACCTTCGATGGGGAAAAAAAGCACATGGTCCCCATTCCCGGGGGGGGAGTGCATCCCCGCACCACCTTTCTGATTCTCCATGGATCCCGCCTGGTCTTCGACGGACCCACCATGGACCTGGTGGAGAGCAACGACCCGTTCCTGAAGGAATTTCTCTCGTAGAAGAGACACGCGCAATGCGCCGCGGCGCGGGGGAATGCCCCGGGGATCAGAAGTACGTCCGGTAGATTTCCAGCAGACGGTAGTCGTCATCCACCACCGGCAGCACCCGCCACTTGTCGAAGGCCGTACAGGGATGCGAGACCCCGCAGCAGACGGCGTCTCCGATCCGCAGCGCGTCGAGGCCGGAGCCTTTCAGGTAGGCGTGCTGGTCGTTGGTGGCGGCCACCGCCGCATGCCGCAGATCCACCCGCCCGCCGGAGGCGCCCAGCGCGTAGAGCGGAATGGGAAGGCCGGCGTCGTACGGGCAGTCCCTCTTGCCGAAGTTCAGGATCGCCAGGCCCTCTTCCGGTCTTGACTGCACATGCGACCAAAGCTCCAGGGCCGGCCGGAATTCGGGCAGATCGGCGCGGCTGTCCGCCCGTTGATGCGCGGCGATGTTTTTTTGCGCATACTGCCCGTGATCGTGGGTAATGTAACAGCCGCTGCGCAGCAGGATCTGGAAGCGCGGCTGCATTTGCCGCCCGAACTCCCATACCGCATCCAGAAAGGCGCTGCCGCCGGCGCTCAAAATCAAGGGCTCTCGCGAACCGCCGCGCGCCGGAGCGGAGTCGGCCAAGGCCTGGCCCACCTCCGCGATGGCGGACAGGAACTCGCGGGCAATCCGGCCCTCCTGCGCGGAATCTTCTCCGCGGGCCAGCCCTTCGAAGCCCTCGACGCCGCGCAGGGTCAACACATCCGCGTAGTTGCCCACCTCCGAGCACACCCGCAGCGCGTCGGGCGCCGATCGCGCTCCCGTCCTCCAGCCGCGGTGGCCCACTTCCGCGAAGACGCCGAGGGGGCGGCCCACCCGCGCATCGCGCCACTCCGCGCCCAGAAACTCGACGCCCTCCACGCTGTCCACCAGGCAAAGGATCTCGAGGCCGGGATTTTCCCGCATGATCGCCGCCAGGGACCGAAGGTTGGCGCGGCCGGCGATCTGGTTGGCGATCAGAATGCGCGGAACGCCCATCGCGGCGCAGACCGCAGCCTGCGACGCGGTGGCCACGGTGATAGCCCAGGCCCCCGCGCCGAGCTGGCGCTCGAACAGGCGCGGCGTCATGGTGGTTTTGCCGTGCGGCGCGAGAAGAAAGCCGTTGTTGGCGCACCACCGGGCCATGGCCTCCAGGTTGTGCGCCAGCGCCGATTCCTTGAGCAGCATCAGCGGGAAGAGCAGGGCGCCCTCCAGAACGCCGGCTCCGGACGCAAACTCGAATCCGCTGGGAATGCCTTTATCCAGCCCGGAAAAACCCGCGGAATAACCGCCGGCCTTCAGCGCATCGCCTTCCTTCCACCCGCTTCGCATCGCCATGGGCTCCTCGCTCCCCGCGCCGCACGCGGGCGCAAAACCGATTCGATTCTATACGCGGCGAACGCGCGCCATTCGCCAGGCCGAAGGCGGGAATCGCGCGGCTCAGGCCACCTGCATGCTCCAGCCCCAGGCGAAGCTGGTGGGCCGCCGCGCTTCCTGCTGCATCGCTTCCGGCAGTTCGACGCGGAGCACGGAATCCGGGCTGTAACTCCAGCGCAGGGGCTCCGGATAGCCGAACATGGCGATGCGGCTCCCCGCCGCAGGGCGCACGGTTTTGAGCTCCAGCGTCCGGCCGGGCCACTCGAGGGCGAAACAGTACACGGTTCGATGGTCCTTCGAGCGGGTAAAGCGAATCGCATCGCCCTCCCTCCACCGGTTCCCGGCCCGGGCGCGGGTGGCGTAGATTCCCTCCCCGGCCGTCCGCATCCACGCTCCCGCCTGCCTGATCTGCTCGATGGCGGCGGGATGAAAACGCCCCGCGCCATCCGGCCCAATGCCCACCTGAAAGCTGCCCCCCTTGGCCGCCGTGTCCACGATATTGCGCACAATCCATTTCGCGCCCTTGTAATGGGCCGCATCCGGATCGTAGGAGAAGCCGCTGGCCAGCGGATAGATCACCATCCAGGGCATGCCGGTATTCGACTTGTCGCCGGGGACGAAGCCTTCCGGCGTATAGTAATCGCCGTAGTTTCCTATGCCCCGCGCCCGCAGCATCACGTCGGGCTGCAGTTGGCGGATGCGGAGCACCGTCTCCCGTAGCTGCGGCCAGACCCTCGGCCCGAGCCATTGATCGAGAGAGAGCATCTGGATCTCGCCGTAGCCGGTCAGCAATTCCTCAAGCTGCGCCCGGTGCCGGGCCATCATCCGGGTCACCTCCTCCGGCGTCGGATCGGGGGCGATCCACAGGCGCGAACCCAGTCTCCGGCGCGATTGCTCCCAATTCGGATCGAGCTGGGACGAAGAAGGAACCTGCGCTGGATGGTCGGCATAGGGCCGAAAGTCGGCGTCGTACCAGTCGGG
>JAJYZK010000386.1 GCA_021799945.1 Acidobacteriota bacterium | reverse complement strand
ATATTCCCTCCCTGACCTTCCCGCCCCTCCCCGCGTTGCCGGCGCAGCCCGCAAAGCCGCCGCTGCAGGGCCAGGCCCTCCGCATATTCGATGCGGCCAAGATGCACCAGAGAGAGCGTGTCCATAATCGAGCCGGCCTTCCGGGATCGCATGGCCGATCCAGCCAGGCGCCGGCCAGGTGGCTTCGGGTGAAAGGGAAGGCGTGCGGCGCGCAGCCGCTTCTATACGCCGCTCACGCGAAAGTTAATAACAGGCTCTATACATTGACGGCCATATTCTCGACGCTGGCGAAGCCGTCGAGCATCGCCTCGGCGAGCGTGGGGTGGGCGTGGATCGTGAACATCAGATCCTCGATCGTCGCCTCCATCTCCATGGCCACTACGGCCTCGGCGATCAGCTCGGTGGCCTGCGGTCCGACGATGTGCACCCCGAGCAGCTCGCCGTATTTCTCCTCGGCCACCACCTTCACGAAGCCCTCATGCGAGCCTATGATCGAGGCCTTGGAGTTGGCGGAAAAGGGGAACTTGCCCGTTTTCACTCGATGCCCCTGCGCCTTGGCCTGAGCCTCGGTCAGGCCCACGCTGCCGATCTGCGGTTCGCAATACGTGCAGCCCGGTATGCGGTCGCGGCGCACCGGGCGGGCGCGCTTGCCCGCGATTTTTGCCACCGCGGCCATGCCGGCCATCGCGCCCACATGGGCCAACTGGGGCAGACCCGCCACCACGTCCCCGATCGCGAAGACCCCCGGCTCGGCCGTGCGCATCCATTCATCGGTTTCAATGAAGCCGCGATCGGTCGCCACCCGCGTCTTCTCCAGGCCGATGCCCGCGGTGCGCGGAGCGCGTCCGACCGCGACCAGCACCTTTTCGGCCTCCTTCGACAGCTGCCGTCCGTCGGCGGCGGTAAAGGTCACCCGCATGCCGTCTTTCGCCTTTTCCACCTTCTCCACCTTGGCCCCGGCGTGGCACTCGATGCCGCGCTTGCGGAAGACGCGCGCCACCTCTTTGCTTACGTCTTCGTCCTCGTTGGGAACCAGGCGAGGGAGGTATTCCACAAGGGTGATTTCGCTGCCGAAGCTCTTGAAGATCGAGCCGAACTCAACCCCCACCGCGCCGGCCCCGATGACCACCATGGATTTGGGGATTCGCTCCATGGCGAGAATCTCCATGTTGGTCAGAATGTCCGGCCCGGCCTCCAATCCCGGCAGCATTTTGGCCTCCGATCCGGTCGCCAGCAGGACGTTCTTCGCCTGGATCGTCCTGGTCTCCGCGGCCTGTCCGGCTGCGCCGGTCAGGGCCACGACATGGACGCCGTCCTGCGCCGGGCCGGTCAGGCTGCCGCTGGCGGAAACCACCGTGACCTTGTTCTTGCGCATCAGGAAATCGAGACCCTTCACATGCTTGGCCACAATCCCGTTCTTGCGCTCCAGGATCGTCCGCCAGTTGATGGTGACCGCGCCGATTCCCTCCAGGCCGTGCTCCTTGGCGTGTTTGACCTGGTCGTACAGCTCGGCGTCGAAGAGCAGAGATTTGGTGGGAATGCATCCCCAGTGCAGGCAGGTTCCGCCAAGCTTGCTTTCCCGCTCGATCAGAGCCACCTTCAAGCCGTACTGCCCGGCCCGGATCGCCGCGGTGTATCCCGCCGGCCCGCCGCCAATCACCGCAACGTCGTAAATTGTCTCCGCCACAAAGACGCTCCTTCAACCGAGATGCCGGCCGCCCTCAAAAACCTCATTCTACGCGACGTCGACTCCGCTGCACGGAGCGCGGGCGCCGCCGCCTCGGCCCCCCCGGAGCCTGCGCCGCACTGTGCCACACTGATGGATGTGCGACCGCACCTGGCCACCCTCGTTGCCGACTTCCGCCGCCATGGCGATGGGATTGCCGTGGTCACCCATCGGGGCAATCGGCGATTTGCCACATCCTGGGCCGAACTGGCGGACCTGAGTTCGCGCTGCGCCCGCGCCTTTGCCCAGCACGGGCTGGCCGTCGGGGACCGGGTTCTGCTCTGGGGGGAAAACTCGGCGGAATGGGTTGCCGTCTTCTTCGGCTGCGTTCTCCGCGGCATCGTTGTGGTTCCTCTGGATGCGGCGGGCAGTCCCGAATTTGCCCGGCGCGTGCAGGCCGAGGTGCGGCCCAGGCTTCTGGCCGGGGACCGTGAGCTGCTCGACCTTCTGCCGGGAGGCGTCCTGCCGGGAGGCGCCGAGACGCCGCGACTCTACTTCGACTCTTTCGCGGAGACTCTCGCGGAGACTCTGTCCGGCGCGGGCGAGGATCTGGCCCGCAATCCGATCGATGCTCCGTCGCCCGCTCTCTCCCGCGAGTCTCCGCTGCAGATCGTCTTCACCTCCGGCACTACGGCCGAGCCCAAGGGAATCGTGCACACTCACGGCAACGTGCTCGCCTCCCTGGACCCGCTGGAGGCGGAGATCGCCAGATATCTGCGCTATGAGCGTTTCGTCCACCCCCTGAGAATTCTGAACACGCTTCCGCTCAGCCATGTCTTCGGGCAGTTTATGGGGCTTTGGGTTCCTCCTCTGCTCGGGGCCGAAGCGCACTATGAAACCCGGCTGCAGGCGCCCCGAATTATCGGACTCCTGCGCCGGGAGCGTATCTCCGTGCTGGCCGCCCCTCCCCGCATTCTCGACCTTCTGCGGACTCAGGCGCTGGCGGAGGAGCCGGCGCTGCAAGAAAAGCTGGCGGAGGCGCGCGGCCTGCCGGTTTGGAAGCGCTGGTGGCGGCTGCGCCGGCTGCATCGCCGTTTCGGCTGGAAGTTCTGGGCCTTCGTCTCCGGCGGCGCCGCTCTTCCCGCGGAGCTGGAGCGCTTCTGGACCACCGCTGGCTTTGCCCTGATCCAGGGATACGGCATGACGGAGACCACCGCCCTCGTCACCCTGAACCATCCCTTCAAGACGGCGCTGGGCAGCATTGGACGGCCGCTGGCGGGCCGTGAACTGCGTCTCGGCCCGGATGGAGAGATCCTGGTGCGCGGGGCCACCGTATCGCGCCGGATCTGGCGCGGCGGCCGGATGGAAGACCGGGACGAGGAGTGGCTGGCGACCGGCGACGTGGCGGCTCACGATGAGCGCGGCGAGCTGATCTTCGCCGGCCGCAAGAGCGATGTGATTGTGACCGCGGCGGGCGTCAACATTCACCCGGAGGACCTGGAAGCCGCGCTGCGCACGCAGGCCGGTCTGCGGGACGCCCTGGTGGTTTCGCATCAATCGCCTGCCGGACCGGCGCCGGCGGCCATTCTGATTCTCCGGGATCCCCTGCACGACCCGGATCGAACGGCGGATGCGGCGAT
>JAJYZK010000385.1 GCA_021799945.1 Acidobacteriota bacterium | reverse complement strand
CAAGGCGCCGCGCCCGGAGTGCTTTGCCTGCAATATCACGTGTTTCTGTCCAGCATGGCGCTGGTCATTCTGGCCGACGATGCGTACTTCTTTATGGTCGTCTGGGAGGCCATGGCGCTGAGCTCCTATTTTCTGGTGACCTCGCAGCATCGGATCCCGGAGATCCGCCGCGCCGGATTTATCTACCTCCTCATGGCGCATATCGGCGCGCTCTGCATCCTGCTCAGCTTCGGCGTGCTGCAGGGCGGACGGTGGCAGTTCACCTTCGACGCGATGCGCGGCGCTCCGCTCACGGCGTTCTGGGCCAGCGCCGCGTTTCTGCTGGCGCTGCTCGGTTTCGGCGCCAAGGCCGGCCTGGTTCCGCTGCACGTCTGGCTGCCGGAGGCGCATCCGGCGGCGCCCTCTCCCGTATCGGCCCTGATGAGCGGCCTGATGCTGAAGACGGCGATCTATGGAATGCTGCGCATCGCCTTCGATCTGTTGCGCATTCGCTACTGGTGGTGGGGAGTTCTGGCGCTCGGCCTCGGCTCCTTTTCCGCCCTCTTCGGAGCGATCTTCGCCGCCGTGCAGACCGACATGAAACGCCTGCTGGCCTATTCCTCGATTGAAAATATCGGGCTGATCTTTACCGGCATCGGTCTGGCGATCCTGTTTGACGCCTGTCATCTACCCTTGTTCGCGGCGCTGGCTTTCTCGGCCGCGCTGATTCACTCCCTCAATCATTCTCTTTTCAAGAGCCTGCTGTTTCTGGCTACCGGATCGGTGCTGCACGCTACCCAGCAGCGAAGTCTGGGCAAGCTTGGCGGGCTGGGCCGAAGCATGCCGTGGGTCGCTACGCTGGCGCTCATCGGCTCGCTTGCGATTGCCGGGCTGCCGCCGCTCAACGGTTTCGTTTCCGAGTGGCTCCTGCTGCAGTCCTTCCTTTTCACTCCGGAGATTCCGCGGACCTTTCTGAATATGCTTGTTCCGCTGGGCGCAGCGGCGTTGGCTCTGACCGCCGCTCTGGCCGCGTATGTGATGGTGAAGTTTTACGGCGTAATTTTCCTTGGCCGGCATCGGGAGCCTTCCCTGATCCACGCCCACGATCCGGGCTGGCTGGAGCGCATCGGGCTGGCATGGCTGGCCTTGGGGTGCGTGGCGATTGGAGTGGCGCCGCAACTTGCGCTGCGGGCTGCAGGCGCCGTCACCGCCGCGCTGCTGGGCCGGACTTTGAATCTCCGCTCTCCCTTCTGGTGGATTGCCCCCATCGCGCCCCAACAGGCCTCCTACAGCGGTCTGGCGCTGCTGGCCGGAATCCTCGGGGTTGTGGGCGTCGCCTTTGTAGCCGTCCGGGCGCTGGCGCATGGGCGCATCCGGCGCACGGCTCCCTGGGACTGCGGCTATCCCTGGCAAAGCTCCCGCATGCAGGACACCGCGGAGGGCTTTGGACAGCCGATCCGGCATATGTTCGGGGCCTTCTTTCGCATGGAGCGCGAATTGCCCGCTCCTGCCGACGCCGCTCCCCGCTACCGCGTCTCTGTAGAAGACCGCCTGTGGCGGGCCCTCTATCTGCCGATCGGGCGTGGCGTGCAGCGGCTTGCGGACTGGTTCGGAGTGCTGCAAAGCGGCCGGCTGGCGGTCTATCTGCTCTACAGCTTTCTCACCCTGATTGCGCTGCTGGCGTTCGTCCTATGAGCCCGCTCGCCATGGCCCGCCAGTTCGGCGAAGTGCTCCTGGCCATCGCCGTCGCTCCCCTGTTCGCGGGATGGATCGCGCAATGCCGCGCCTGGCTGCAGAACCGCTCCGCGCCTCCGCTCACGCAGCCCTACCGCATGCTGCGCAAGCTTTTCCGCAAAGATGTCGCACTGGCCGCCAACGCCTCCCCGCTGTTTCGCATGACTCCCTATATTCTTTTCGGGGCCATGGTCCTGGCGGCGGCGGTGATTCCCTCTGTCGCCACCGATCTGCTCTTCGCCCGCGCCGCGGACGCCATCGCGCTGCTTGGGCTTTTCGCCACGGCCCGCGTCTTTCTATCGCTTGCGGCCATGGACATCGGCTCGGCCTTTGGCTCCATGGGCGCGCGTCGCGACATGATGGTCGGCTTTTTGGCGGAACCGGCCCTGCTGATGGTTCTATTCAATGCATTTCTTTTGTCGGGAAGCACGGCCCTGCCCAGCGTCGTCGAGGCTTCGACCGCGCATCCTCTGTTCTTCGATCCCAGCCTGATCTTCGCCGCGGTCGCCTTTTTAATGGTCCTGCTGGCGGAGAACGCGCGGATTCCCATCGACAACCCCGCGACCCATTTGGAGCTGACGATGATCCATGAAGCGATGGCGCTCGAATACTCCGCGCGCCATCTCGCGCTGGTCGAATGGTCTTCCGACTTGAAACTGTTCAACTACGCCTGCATTGGCTTCGCCCTGTTTTTCCCCTGGGGCATTGCAACCCACGGGGCGGACGGCGGTCTCCGGTTGGGAGTCGCAGCCCTCGCCCTGCTGGCCAAACTGACGGTGGCCGGCGGCGCGCTGGCGCTCATTGAGGCTCTCTCGGCAAAGTTGCGAATCTTTCGCGCCCCGGAATATCTGGCGGTGGCCTTTCTGCTCGCGGTCCTGGGCCTGCTCGTTCATCTTCTGCTGGGAGCTTAAAGCGCATGCATCCTTCTCCGATGAGTCCGATGATCTCTCAGCTCTTGAAACTGCTGGCCGCCAGCCTGCTGTTGATTTCGTTCGCCATGCTATCGCGGCGCCGCACGCAGCGCCTGGTTACGCTGTTCGCCTGGCAAGGTTCGGCGCTGTTTGCCTCCACGCTGCTGGTGGCGTACAGCGCCGGCCTTACCGAGCTCTACTACTCCGCCGCCCTGACCCTGCTGCTGAAAGTGATCGCCTTGCCGTGGATTCTGCATCGCCTGATCCACCGTCTGGGGGCCCAGTGGGATAGCGAGCCGCTGGTCAACATTCCCACCACCATGCTGGTGGGGCTGGGCCTGGTCATCTTCGCCTTCGGGCTGGCGCAACCCATCAGCCGCATGGCCACCACCATCACGCGTAACACCATCGGCGTCGCGCTCGCCGTCATTTTTCTGGCTTTTTTGATGATGATTACCCGGCGCAAGGCGATCACCCAGGTGATCGGATTTCTAGCCATGGAGAACGGCTTGTTTTTTGCCGCCACCAGCGCCACCTACGGCATGCCCATGGTGATCGAGCTGGGGATGTCACTCGATCTTCTGGTTGCATTTTTTATTCTCGGAATATTTTTCTTTCAGATTCGCGAACAGTTCGACAGTCTCGATCTCAGCCATATGGAAGCGCTGAAGGAGGATTGAGTTGAATTTACTCGT
>JAJYZK010000384.1 GCA_021799945.1 Acidobacteriota bacterium | reverse complement strand
TTCACTTCGTGGACCGGAAGCGGGAGATCGGCGGGTTTTACGAAGAGCTGCTGACCGTCGACTGAGGCCTCATTTTCCGGGGTAATTCTGGAATAGCTGCGGGAATTCGCGCTCGAGCGCCGCAACTTTGGGCCGGTCGCAAATCTGAATGTAAGGGTTGTTCGGGTTCTTCAGGGCGTAGTCCTGGTGATAGGCCTCCGCGGGGTAGAAGGCCTGCAAAGGGACGACCTGGGTGACGATCTTGGAATGGAAGGCGTGTGCGGCCTCCAACTGGGCTATGTATTCGGTGGCGATCTTCCGCTGCTCGTCGCTGGAATAGAAAATGACGGATCGGTAGGAGGGGCCGACGTCGGGGCCTTGCCGGTTCAACTGCGTGGGGTCGTGGGCGACGGAAAAGAAGATCTGCAGAAGCTGCCCATAGGTGAGCTTGGAGGGGTCGTAGACGACGCGCACGGATTCGGCGTGGCCGGTCTTCTCCGTTGACACCTGGTCGTAGGTAGCGGTGGCCGCGGTCCCGCCGGAGTAACCCACGGTGGTGGCGGTGACGCCCTTCAGGCGCTCAAAGACCGCCTGCGTGCCCCAGAAGCAGCCTCCGGCGAAAACGGCGGTCGCCTGGCCCGGCTGGGCGGCCAGGGACGCATCGTCCGTGGGGGGCGGCAGGGGCTTTTTCGCCGCGTGGCAAACGGTGGCGAGGGCGAAGCAGGCCAGCACGGAACTGCGCAGCAACGAACCGCGCAGCAGGGATCTGCCGATTCGACACATTCTCTCCCGCCTGTTTCCCATGGTTTCTCCTGTTCCCTTTGAGCGTTCCGGCGTCTTCCGCCTCGCCATTGGACGCGCCTCCCGGCCGCAGGTTACAGCCGCACCCGATGGCGAGGCCGTGAAAAGCCGCGCCCGCTTCCGGAAGGGGCTCCGGAGGCGCGCCGTTTTTCCTGGGCATGGCGTTTTCTCGCCGCGGCGTCAATTGTTGAGCCGCAGAAAACCTCCGTCGATCGGGTAGTCCGTGCCGGTGATGAACGAGGCCTGGTCCGAACAGAGAAACAGCGCCAGGGCCGCCACCTCTTCCGGTTTGGCCATCCGGCCGATGGGCTGCGTGCGCGCCAGCCGGGCATACATCTCCGCTTCGTTGCCGGGATAATGCTTGCTCAAATAGTTATCGACGAAGGCGGTGTGCACGCGGGCCGGGGAAATGCAATTGCAGCGGATCCCGTCGGCGAGGTAATCCTTGGCGATGGAGTAGGTCATGGAGATCACCGCGCCCTTGCTCATCGAGTACGCGAAGCGGTCCGGGATGCCGACCGAGCCGGCGACCGAAGCCATATTCAAAACGACCCCGCCGCCGCTGCGCTTCATGTGCGGGATGCAGGCCTGCGCGCAGTGGAAGACTCCTTTCACGTTGACCCGGAAGACCCGGTCCATATCCTCCTCGGTCGCCGTCTCCAGGTTGCCGATGGCCGAGACTCCGGCGTTGTTGACCAGAATATGAATGCGGCCCGCCGCCGCGATCTGCTCCACAACCTCGTTGACGGAAGACTGGCTGGAGACGTCGCAGTGGTGCAGGCGGGCTTTGCCGCCGAGCGCGGCGATGCGATCGACGACAGCCTGGCCCCGAGCCCGATCTTCGCCGGCGGCCATATCCAGAATCTGAACATCGGCTCCCTGAGCCGCGAATGTCTCGGCGATCGCGCATCCAATGCCGCTGCTGCCGCCGGTGACCAAAGCCGTTCGATTTTCCAGTTGAAGCATGCCCGTTTTCCGCCTCCGCGCCGGCGAGGAACCCGCCGGCCGCATGAATGTTCAAATGCCGTTCGACAGTTATCATACGTCCTGCTCCGGCCCGGACCGGCGCGGCGGCGCGATCCGCGATAAAATCCGGATCGGCGCCCACGATGAAGGCATTGGTGAAGTCCGCGCCCGGTCCGGGTCATGTCGGCATTCAGGAGGTTGCGGAGCCGCGCTGCCCGCCCGATCGGGTGAAACTGGAGGTCGCCTACTGCGGCATCTGCGGAACGGATCTGCATGTGCTCAGCGGCGCATTTCACAGCAATCCGCCGGTGATCCTCGGGCACGAATTTTCGGGCGTGGTGGTGGAGACCGGGGCGGACGTACAGGGCATTGAGCCGGGCCTCCGGGCGGCCGGCCTGGGGGCCACGGCGGTCACCTGCGGGGTCTGCCGCTTCTGCCGCTCCGGCGATTTTATTTTCTGCTCCCAGCGCAAAGGGATGGGGCATGGCGTCGATGGAGCCTTCACGCGCTACGTCCTTTTGCGCCCGGATCAGGTCTTCGAAATCCCGCGCGGCATCACGCTCGAAGAAGGCGCGATGACCGAGCCGTTGGCGGCCGCCGCCCGAGCTGTGCTGGAGATAGCCAAAGCGAAACCCGGCGAGACCGCGCTGGTCTCCGGTCCGGGCCCCATGGGGCTGCTTTGCCTGAAGCTGCTGCTGGCCGAGGGCGTGCGGACCTTCGTGGCCGGAGCTCCGGGAGACGGGGAGCGGCTGCGGGCCGCGCTGTGCTGCGGAGCGCTGGCCGCGGCGCCCGCCGACGAACTGCGCGCGTGCGTGCTGGAGCAGACCGCGGGCCAGGGAGTCGATCTGGCCTTCGAGTGCGCCGGCCATCCGGATTCGGCGCGCACCTGCCTGGATTCGCTGCGCCCGATGGGGCGCATGACGCAGGTCGCCATCTACGGCCGGGAGATTCCATTGCCGATGGATCGGATCTTTTATAAGCAGCTCACGGTATCGGGATCGATCTGCTACACCGCGCAGACCTGGAGGCGCGTGATGGAGCTCTTTGCCGCCGGCCGCCTCCGGTTGAACGATCTTGTCGGGATCAAACTGCCCTTATCCGAGTGGGAGCAGGGCTTCCACCTGTGCCAGTCCAGGCAAATGGTGAAAGTGCTGCTGTACCCCGAGAAGTGAACCCCGCACAGGCCGTCGGGTGACTGGATTGCAGATCTGTCTGGCTGCGAGCGAGGCCGTGGCGCCGTCCGCACGCCTCGGGCGCTCCGGAGGCGCCGAAGGCTCTATGCCGCGGCTGGGGAAAGCCGTACTCTACTGGGGATGAACTTTTCGGCGGCTCCGCGCCTGCGGGCGGATCGATGAGGCCAACCCTGAAGCGAACCCTCCCGCCCCTGTTCCTTTTCGCCTTCCTGACCTCCCGACTTCTTCTTGCCGCGCAATCCCTTCCGCTTGCTCCTCTGCCCGATTTTGCCGCCGCGCCGGGAGCGGATCTGCCGGTCATCTCCCGGGAGAGCGTTCCGGGCCGGGCCTTTTCGGTGGTCGGGCCGCGCGGCGCGCTGCTCGGCGACCAGAATGGAGAGA
>JAJYZK010000383.1:2890-3328 GCA_021799945.1 Acidobacteriota bacterium | reverse complement strand
GCTGCCCAGGGGTCCAACCGCCGGGGATGGAGCGAGGCTTACGCTCCGGCCGGCATGGCGGGATCTGCTAGAATGGCTCGTCCGGCAGGGCTCCGCTCCGGCGCCGCCGAGCTTCACTCCGGCCCGCTCCTTGTCGGATGCGCATTTCTTCGGGTTCGCGACGACCTCATTGAGGATTTTTCCGAAGATTTTTCTCAATACGAGGAGACGCGCGCGCTAGAGAAACTCTGGCGCCCGCGGCGTAGCCGTCGCCCCTCCCGATTCGACTGGCCGTCATTCGGCGTTCACCCGGCGTTCACGCTCCATCCATTCTCCGGTGATCGATTCGGCATTCCTTCGCGCCCGCATTCCCTCGCGGAAAATTCCTCTTCGAATCCCCAGACATCCCAGGCGCTGGCGGCAGAACCATTTGCTTCCCAGCCTTTGGCCTGAAGCCGC
>JAJYZK010000383.1:0-2880 GCA_021799945.1 Acidobacteriota bacterium | reverse complement strand
GCCGCCGGCCACGGGTCAGCCCTTTCATTTGCTGCAATGCGGCGTTGCATCGAACCCCTCTCTTCTGAATCATTCCATCGCCGGCGCGTCTTGAGAATGGCGAATTCCGGCCATCCGCCAACGCGACATTCCGGTCCTGGTGTCTTTTTCCGGATCACTTAAGGAAGTAAGTGTAGCGGTTTTCTTCAATTCGGGAGAAGACCTTTCGGTTTCGGCCGCCGATTGGCGCGGCATCCTATAACGCAGGAGAGTTATTCCCCAGAAGCGCCCGCCGGACGATCGGAATCGGCGGATATCCCTGCTTGAGAAAATCGTCGTGAAACTTTTCCAGGGAGAAGCTGGGTCCTTCCTTCCGCATCAGATCCGCGCGCAGCTTCAAAATCTCCAGTTTGCCCAGAGTGTAGTACAGATAGGTTGGATCCGAAGCTCCGCGTTTAGTCTCGGTCATTGCGCTCTCGCGGGTTTGATAGCCTTCCCGCACGAAGAAATCGACCGCCTGGTCGAAGGTGAAGCGCCCGGTATGCAGTCGAATGCCGACCACGAACCGGGCATCCCGCAGCAGCGCATCCTGGAGCTGGCCCAGACGGATCATCTTTGCATCCCGCGCATCCCGCGCGCCGGTCCCCGGCTGTCCAAACCCTTCATCCAGCATCATTTGCTCGCAATAGTGCGCCCAGCCCTCGGCGTTGGAGCTGGCCCCCAGCAGCTTGCGCACCGTGCTGGGAGCATAGGGAGTCCAGAGGAACTGGATGTAGTGTCCCGGGTATGCCTCATGCACCGACGTGCTGATGATGGTGCCGCGGTTGAACTCCTCCATGCGCTCTTCCACCGCCTGCGGGCTGTCCTTCGGTCCGGGCAGCGTCACGTTGAAATAGGCCTCTTTGGCCACCGTTTCAAAGGGTCCGGGAGTATCCATGGAAGCAACGGTGGTGGCCCGCATGAACGGCGGAGTTTCTTCCAGGATGGGACGGACCTGGGAGGGAATTTCGACGATGTGCCGTTGCTCGATGAACAGGATCAATCCATTGAAGGTGTCGCGGAAGCTCTGGAGCAGTTGGCCGGGCGCGGGGTGGTCCCGGGCAAGCTCCTGCAGGATCTGACCGGGGGGCTTGCCGGGGTCGATCTGGCGCGCGATGCGGGCGAATTCCGCCTGGTTCTTGCGCAGGTCCGCATACCCGATTTTGAGCAACTCGGGCAGGGGCATGTCCACCATCTCGTCGTACTCGAGCTTGCGGTGGAAGGTCTCGGCTCCGATGCGGAAATCCCCGTGGGATCGCGGCAACAGATCGCTCTGAAGCCACTGCCGGTAGCTCTCAAGCGCGGCGATCACGGCCGCATTGGCGCGCGCAAACTCCGCCTTCACCTGCGGATCGCGGGCCTGCACAAACGCCGCCGGGAGATCCTTCTGAAAGAAGGCGATGTTGCCGGGCAACTGCTCCAGAGCAATCTCGGTGAAGATGCGCGGCGGATTGCGCAGATTGCGGCGGGCGTCGTCGAAGACAGCCGGCATCCGGCGCTCTCTGGCAATCAGCGCGCGCAGACGGTCGTCGGGGGGAGCGAAGGCCCTCTCCATGATGGAAAAGGCGCTGGCCGCGACGCCGCTGGAGTAGGTGTCGGGATTCTTTTCCCAGGGACGGATGACGGAAAGCGTCAGCCGCGTGCTGCGGATGTTTCCCAACAGCATTTCCAGGTCGCCCTGGGCGGTGATGCCCAGCGAGCGGGGCTGAATCGCGGCAAACTTCTTTTCAAAAACAGCCAGGGCTTGCAACTGCCGATCCACTCCCGTGCGCGAATAGTCCTCAAGCTGGGTATCG
Organism: Acidobacteriota bacterium; assembly: GCA_021799945.1. Classification (GTDB taxonomy): domain Bacteria; phylum Acidobacteriota; class Terriglobia; order Terriglobales; family Acidobacteriaceae; genus PALSA-350. The sequence continues at coordinate 1,066 of JAJYZK010000383.1, read as the reverse complement.
TACTGGTGAAAGCCGGCCTCGGTTCCGGCCGTCGGTGAATACTTGAAATAGACTTGGCTGAAGTAGCTGTCGGCGAGCCGCGCCAACCCTTCGTCGGCCGCCCGCGAGGCCGGAGGCTCGGCCGGTCTAGCCGACGGCGCAAGGCCGGGCGCGGCGAAACCCCCCAAAATTGCAATCGATATCCACCTGCGCATGGCGAGCGATCCCCTCCTCGATTACGCCCCCGGCAATCAAGCCCCCGGGTTCAGCCCGGGAACCGACTCCGCCCGGAAGTTTCCACTCGGCCCGACTGCCCCAGCCCGTTTACCTGGTCTCCACTCGGCTTCCCGCGGTCGGCGCGGCGGGAGCGTGGACCACCTCCAGATCCTCCAGGAGTAGTTCGATCTCGGCCAGCACGTCCTGCGGCTCGGTTGCCGTGAGCGGCAGCCGCAGCACGCCTTGCGGCGTGAACTGGGCGCCGCTCCGGGCATTCTGCGACACCAGCTTCATCAGACGTCCCGGATCGACGTTGGCCCGGTCCACAAACCGGATGTGAATCTGGTCGCGCTTGCGGTCCACATTGGAAACCCCCATCCTCTGGCATTGCAGCCGCAGAGCCGAGGCCTCCAGCAGGTGCTCGACCGACGGAGGGATCGCGCCATAGCGATCCTGCAGCTCCGCGCGCACTTCCCGCAGCAGCCCTGGCTCCTGCGCCCCCGCGATTTTCTTGTAAATGCGCAGGCGCTGGTTTTCCTCCGGAATGTAGCTCGCGTCAATGCGCAGGCTGATGCCTAGATTGAGCTGGGTGGTGAGCGTCTCCGGGCGCTCTTCGCCCTTTAGCTCGCTCACCGCCTGCTCCAGCATCGACGTGTACAGTTCAAAGCCCACGGCTTCGATGTGCCCGCTCTGTTCTCCGCCGAGCATGTTGCCCGCTCCCCGCAATTCCAGATCCAGGGCGGCGATTTTGAAGCCTGCTCCCAGATCGGAAAACTCCTTCAGCGCGGCCAGCCGCCGCGTTACGCCCGCCAAGTCCAGATCGGGGGGAATCAGCAGATACGCATAGGCCCGCCGATTGGAGCGTCCGACC
>JAJYZK010000020.1 GCA_021799945.1 Acidobacteriota bacterium | reverse complement strand
TGACTGGCGGCTTGGACCGCGGACGGAGCGAAGGCTCGCGGCCCCGCGACATGGAGGAAACTATGGCGGGAAACGCCTATGGATGGAAGAACAACACGCCGCCGGAGGCCGCCGTCAGCGCTCTGCTATCGCCGGCGGAATCGCTGGCCGGGCGCGATCTCTGCTCCATCGCCGATCTCTCGGCGGCGGAGATGGCGGCCATTCTGGAGCTGGCCCACGACATCAAAGCCAAGCCGAAGGAGTACCGCTATTCGCTCGACGCCAAACAGATGGTGATGTTCTTTGAGAAGGCCTCCCTGCGCACCCGCCTGACCTTCGAGGCGGGAATCAACACCATGGGCGGATCGGCCATCTTTGTCGACCAGACCCAGTCGCCGCTGGGCGAGCGCGAATCGCTGGCCGACATCGCCCGCAACCTGGAGCGCTGGGTGAGCCTGATCGTGCTGCGCACATATGCCCACGAGACCATCACCGAAATGGCCGAGCATGCCCGGGTTCCGGTGATCAACGCTCTCAGCGATCAGGAGCATCCCTGCCAGGCTCTCGCCGATTTCATGACGCTGGAGGAACGCTTCGGCAACCTCCGCGGATTGAAGTTCGTGTACGTCGGGGACGGCAACAACGTCTGCCATTCGCTGATGTTGACCGCGGCTCTGCTGGGCGCGCATTTTACCGCGGCCTCGCCCAAAGGCTATGGGCCGAAACCGGAGCTGGCGGCGCAGGCGCGGCGCATCGCCGAACAGACCGCGGCCTCGGTCACGCTCACCCAGGATGCCGCCGCCGCGGCCACCGGAGCCGACGCCATCTACACGGATGTGTGCACCAGCATGGGCTTCGAGCACGAGGCGACCAAGCGCGCTCCCATTTTCAAGCCCTACCAGGTGAACGAGGCGCTGATGGCTCGCGCCGCGACGCACGCGGTTTTTCTGCACTGCCTGCCCGCGCATCGCAACGCCGAGGTGACCGACGCCGTCTTCGACGGTCCGCAGTCGATGGTTTTCGAGCAGGCGGAGAACCGCATGCACGCGCAGAAGGCGTTGATGGCCCTTCTGCTCGGAGGCCGGCGCTGAAGCGCGCCTGTGGGGTTCTTATGATTCTGTTTCCACAGGCCGGCGGCGCTTCCACGCAGAGGCTTTCCCGGCCGAACCATGTCCCGCTCCCCTGCTCCGGCGCCCACGCCCGCATGCCGCGGGAGAAAGAGGCGGCCGCGTGAAGATGTGGTCCGGCCGCTTCCGCGAACCCCTGCACCCCGACTTTGAGCAATGGCAACGCTCTCTTTCCTTCGACTGGCGGCTGCTCCCGCAGGAGATTGCCGCCAGCAAGGCGCACGCCCGCATGATCGCAGCGGCGGGCATCCTGAGCGGCCGGGAGCTGGAGGCCATCCTCTCCGCGCTGGACTCCATCGCCGCCGAATTCGCGGCCCGGCCTCCCGCCGATATCTGGAATCGCGCGGAGGCCGAGGATGTGCATCATTTCGTCGAGCTGGAGCTTCAGAGCCGCATCGGCGATACGGGCCTGAAGCTGCATACCGGCCGCAGCCGCAACGAGCAGATTGCGACCGATCTGCGCCTCTACGTGCGGGAGCAGGGCGGCCTGCTGGCCGGGCGCCTGGCGGCCTGGTCCCGGGCGCTGGCGGCGCAGGCGGCCCGCGCAGGAGAGGACACCATGCCCGCCTACACGCACCTGCAGCGGGCCGAGCCGGTGCTGGTGGCGCACTGGCTGCTGGCCTACAGCGAGATGCTTCTCCGGGATATCGCCCGTCTCAACGATGGAGCCGCACGGCTCAACTGCTGCCCGCTGGGCTCGGGCGCGGTGGCCGGAGCGACGCTGCGCCTCGACCGCGCCCTGGCCGCCGCCGACCTGGGCTTTCGCGCCCCCACCGCCAACAGCATGGACGCCACCGGCGACCGCGATTTTGTTCTGGAGTTTCTGCACGCGCTCACGCTCATCGCCCTGCACGCCAGCCGCTTCGCGGAAGAAATCACCCTGTTCGCCACCGCCGAGTTCGGTTTTGTGGATCTGCCGGAGTCCTTCTCCACCGGCTCCAGCGCCATGCCCCAGAAGAAGAATCCGGACTTCGCCGAGCTGGCGCGGGCCAAGGCCGCGCGCATCGAGGGCGCGGCGCAGGCCGCGGCCATGTTATTGAAAGGTCTTCCCCTGGCCTACAATAAAGACCTGCAGGAGATGCAGATTCCGCTCTTCACGGCGACCGAGGAAAGCCTCCGCCTGGCGGAGCTTCTGGCGGCCTTTACCGCGGCTCTTCGTTTCAACCGGGAGCGGATGCGCGCCGCCTGCGAGACCGGGTATTTGAACGCCATGGCGGCCGCGACTTACCTGGTGCACAAGGGGCTTCCTTTTCGCAAAGCCCACGAAAAGATCGGCCAGGCCGTCCGTTACGGCATCGAACGCCGTCGTGAATTGAACGAGTTGACGCTGGAGGAGTTGCGGCAGTTCGATTCCGGATTCGAAGCCGATTTTTTTTCCAGCATCACCCCCGAGGCCACAGTAAACTGCCATGACGTAATCGGGGGAACGGCGGCGGCGCGGGTGCGGCAGGCGCTGGCGGAGCACGAAGACAGGCTCCTGGCGGCGCTGGGACAGAAGGCCATGGGACAAAACGCCATTGGATGGAACAGTGGAAATTCGTAAAGCTCGGCTGCAGGACGCCTCCGACATCTATGAACTGGTGAACAGCCTGTCGCACGACGGCACCCTGCTGCGGCGCGCCTTTCCCGAGATCTGCGAAAACATCCGGGACTTCACCGTCGCCCTTTCCGCCGACGGCGTCTTCCGGGGCTGCGGCGCGCTGCATCTATACGGGCCGCACCTGGCCGAAGTGCGGTCCATCGTGGTTCGCCCCGAGGCCAAGAGCAAAGGCACGGGAAGCAAGCTGTTGCAGTCGCTTCTGGCCGAGGCGGAGGAGCATGGCGTGGGCTGCGTCTGCCTTTTTACGCGCATCCCCGATTACTTCTTCCGCCATGGGTTCCGGGTGGTGGAAGACCGCACGGCGCTGCCCGACAAGATCTTCAAAGACTGCCAGAACTGCCCGCGCCTTTATCGCTGCGATGAGGTGGCCATGGCCCGCGGCCAGATTCCCAAGGTCTCCATCCTTGGGCCGCGCCTGCAGGCCCAGGATCTCGTGCGGCTGACCGGATAAGGAACTCCGCCGCGCGGCCCGCCGGCTTCGGCGTTGGGATTCTCGCTGGGGATGGTCGCGGGCGGCTGGCCCCAGGACGCGGTAAGGACGCGGTGAATCTCTCGACCCTACTCATCCGGCGCGGGTTTCAAAGGCCGGGCGGGCTTTTTGCCGGCGCGGGCCGATTCCACGGCCAGGCGAAGCGACGTAGGCAGCCGGGAGACCACGCTCACAATAGCCTTGTACCGCCATCCAGGAACCACAAACAGCTTGCCCCGCGGCAGCGCGCGCAGCGAAGCATCCACCACATCCTCGGCCCGCAGCCAGAAGGACGGCCCGGCGACTCGCCCGCGATCCAACTGGAGCCGTTCGTGGAACTCCGAATAGGTAAAACCCGGACAGAGCGCCTGAACTTTGACCGGCGACTGGATGCTCTTCAGCTCCAGGTAAAGGCCCTCGGTAAAGGCGTTCATCCAGCTCTTGGTCGCTGCGTAGCCCGCGCTTCCCCTGCGGCGGACGAAGGCCGCCACCGAAGAGACGTTGACGATGGCCCCCGAGCCCCGGGCCACCATATTCCGCAGCGCCGCATGCGACAGACGCACCGTCGCCATCACGTGCAGGCGGTGCATCTCCTCGGCGAGCGCGAGATCCCCATTCCAGAACAGGCCCCGCGTGCCGAAGCCGGCATTGTTGACGAGAAGAGCGAGACGCGGCTCCGCGGCGATGCGCTCCGCGGCCACGCTCAGGCCGGTCTCCGCGCTCAGGTCGGCCTGCAGCACCTCGACCGCCAGGCCGCCCGCCGTGCCCGCCTGGTGCTCGGCGATCAGCTTTCCGGCCAACGCCTCCAGCCGCTCTCTACGCCGCGCAATCAGGAGCAGGTCGTGGGTGGTTGCGAGTCTCTGCGCAAAGACGGCGCCGATGCCGCTGGAGGCGCCGGTGACCACCGCTACAGGTCGTGCCATGGAGAGATCTTAATCCCAAACCCGGCATCCCATCCCGAGGCTCCGGGCCGCCGCGCGCCTGACTGCCGGCGCGGGTTCGGTTGGCTGCAAGCGCTAGGGCGCGGGATCGGGAAGCAAGGCCTTGACGATCTGCGCCCACTCCTCTTCGAGAGAGCTCCCGGGAAAGGGCCTTCCCGCTTGCCGATACCAGTACCGCGCATTGGCCGCGTCGCCCTCCCGGCGATGCAGGTAGGCGTGCACCCAGGCCGCGTCGGCGCCGCTCTGCTCCTGGGCAATCTCGTGCCCCGAGTCCCACTCGCCTTTCGCCTCCCACCAGAGGGCGCGCAGCAGGGCGGGCAGGCCGGCCGGCGGGGTGGCCGACGCCAGGGAGGCGCGGAAGCTCTCGAAGTCCGGCATGGCTGCCATCCGGTTCATTTTAGGCGCGGATGCCCCCGCCGCCCGGCGAGGGGCCCGATTTGTATTTGCACCCCGATCGGCTTTATAGTTTCGAAAGGCGACCTCATTGGTCGGAATTGACCGCCGGACGCGTAAGTGGGAACGTCAGCGGGGGTTCCATCGGGGGAGTTGCACGAAGCGCCGGGCGTGATCGAACGCAACGCGTAATGGAGCGCAAAGCGTACCAATGCCGTTGACCAGGCAATCCACCGTGCTGAGCGAGCTTCGCGTGGGCTCCTGCGCCACTCTGTCCGCCATCGACCTGCCGGAGGAGGTGCGGGGACAGCTCATGCACCTTGGGTTCGTTCCGGAGACCCGGGTTCTGGCCCTGCGCCGGGCGCCGGCGGGAGATCCCACGGTTTACTGCGTGGATGGCGCGGAGATCGCCCTGCGCCGGGAAACCGCGCAACACATCTCCGTGCATAGCGTTCTCGCGCCGGGATCCCAGGGGGAGCGATGAACTGCTGCGGGCCGGAGGGCGTAGGTGTTCTGGATCGCGTGGAGCGCCGGGCCGGCGGTCGTATCTCCGCCCTGGCCCTGGTGGGTCCGCCCAACTCGGGCAAGTCCACTCTCTTCAATCGGCTGACCGGACTGCGCCAGAAGGTGGCCAACTACCCGGGAGTCACCGTGGAGCAGCGCTCCGGCAAGATGCGAGGCATCGGCCGCAACGATCTCACGTTGATCGATCTTCCCGGAATTCACAGCCTGACCTCCTACTCGGAAGATGCGAAAGTCGCCATCGATGTGCTGCACGGCAGAATGCAGGGCGCGCAGACTCCGGACGCGGTCCTGCTGGTGCTCGACGCCCTCCAGCTCAACCGGCAGTTGATGCTGGCCGGGCCGGTGCTCGCCCTGGGATTGCCCACGCTGGTTCTGCTGAACATGTCGGATTTAATGCAGTCCCGCGGCGGCGAAATCGACCCCCTGGCGCTGGCCCGCGAACTGGGGGCCCCGGTCGCGCTGATCAGCGCCTCCAAAGGAACCGGACTGGAGGCGGTCGCCTCGTTCGCCGCGCGCCTTACCGGCGGGGCCGGAGAGCAGGCCCAGGCGGCGCAGCTCCCGGTGCTGCAGAACCCCGCCTCCTGCCGCCAGTGGGCTGCGCAGGTGAGTTCGCGCACCAAATACAAGGCCCCGCATTCGCGGGGATGGACCCCGAAGCTGGATAACCTTCTGCTGCACAAAATCTGGGGGCCCTTGATCTTTCTGGTGGTCGTCGCCGGAGTCTTTCAGGTGGTCTTCAGCGCCGGGCTGCCGCTGAGCGATTGGATGACCGCGGTGCTCACCCGCTGGGGAGCGGCGGCGGCCCAATCGGTTCCCTATCCCTGGCTGCAATTGCTGCTGCGCGATGGCATCTGGAACGGGGTGCAGGCGGTGCTGGTCTTTCTCCCGCAGATTCTGCTGCTCTTTCTGCTCATCGGCGTTCTGGAGGACTCGGGCTATCTGGCCCGCGCGGCCCTCATCGCCGACCGCGTCATGCGCTCGATCGGGCTGAACGGAAAGGCCTTCATCCCGCTGCTCTCCGCCTACGCCTGCGCCGTGCCGGCCATCATGGCCACCCGCACCATTGAAAACAAGCGGGACCGCATGGCCACGATTCTGGTGGCCCCGTTCATGACCTGCTCGGCGCGCCTGCCCATCTACACGCTGATGATCGCCGCGTTTATACCCAACCGGAGGATTCTGGGCAACTTCTTCGGCCTGCGCGCGGCGGTGATGCTGAGTCTCTATCTGCTGGGCTTTCTGGCCGCTCTGGCCACCGCGCGGCTGCTCAAGTCCTCCATCCTCAAGGCCAACTCCGCGCCTTTCATCCTGGAGCTGCCGCAATACCGCTGGCCCACGCTCCGCTCCATGGGTCTGCGCCTGCTGGACCGCGGATCGGTCTTCGTCAAGCAGACCGGCACGGTGATCCTGGCGGTCACCTTTATTCTCTGGGTTCTCAGCATCCTGCCCTTCCACCACGGCGCGGCCTCCTCGCTGACGGAGAGCGTCATCGGCAGGCTGGGCCATTCAATCGAGCCCCTGATCCGGCCCCTGGGCTTCAACTGGAAGATCGGCATCGGACTGCTCAGCTCGATCATCGCCCGGGAGGTGATCGTCGGCACGCTGGGCACCCTTTACGGGGCCGATCCGGCGACCCAGTCGCTGACTCTGCAATCCGCCCTGCGCCACGATATGACCCTGGGCGGCGCGGTCGCCCTTGTCGTCTTCTTCGCCTTCGCCATGCAATGCACCTCCACGCTCGCCGTGGTGCGGCGGGAGACCAATAGCTGGCGCTGGCCTCTGGCGCAGTTTTTGTACATGAGCGTCCTGGCCTATGGAGCGGCGCTCGCGGCCAACCAGATCCTGTCTCATATCCATTAACTAACGCTCGGCTGCTCGCCTTGCGCGCCGCGGGCCGCCGCCTTCGGGCGAATCTGCGAGAATAGAAAGCATCCCACCTGAAGAGACCGGAAAAATGATTTCAGTCAGCAACGTAAGCATGCGCTACGGAGGCAAGATCCTGTTCGATGAAGTCTCCACCCAATTCATCGCCGGCCGCCGCTACGGCCTGACCGGACCCAATGGCGCGGGCAAATCGACATTTATGAAGATCCTGAGCGGCGAACTGGAGCCCCAGAAGGGCTCGGTGGTGCGGCCCAAGAAGATCGGCGTGCTGCGCCAGGATCAGTACGCCTTCGACGCCTACCGGGTGATCGACACGGTGGTCATGGGCAATAAGCCGCTATGGTCGGCGCTGGAGGAGCGCGACGCCATCTACTCGAAGGCCGAGCTGACCGACGAGGACGGCATGCGCCTGGGAGAACTGGAGGGCATTGTCGGGGAGGAAGACGGCTACACGGCCGAGGCCGACGCCGCCATCCTGCTCGACGGCCTGGACATCCCCGACGCGCTGCACGAACGGAAGATGAGCGAACTGCAGGGTGGGCAGAAGGTTCGCGTGTTGCTGGCTCAGGCCCTCTTCGGCCGGCCGCAGGCGCTGCTGCTGGACGAGCCCACCAACTCGCTCGATCTCGACTCCGTGCACTGGCTGCAGAACTTCCTCGCGCAGTCGGAGGGAACGCTGGTCACCATCTCCCATGACCGGCATTTTCTCAACAGCATCTGCACCCACATCGCCGATATCGATTACGAGACCATCATCACCTACACCGGCGGGTACGACGACATGGTTCTGGCCAAGACCCAGGTGCGGGCGCGGCTGGAAGCGGAAAACTCCCAACGGGAAAAGAAGATCGCCCAGTTGAACGAATTCATCGCCCGCTTCTCCGCCGGAACCCGATCCAGCCAGGTCACCTCGCGCAAGAAGGAGGTAGAGCGGCTGCAAACCACCGAGCTGGCGCGCTCCAACATTCAGCGGCCGTATATCCGCTTCGATCCCCTCCGCCCCTCCGGCAAACACGTCCTGGAGTTTCAGGGCCTGAGCAAGGAGTACGGGGATCGGCCGGTCATCCGGGGCTTCAGCGCTTCCGTGATGCGGGGCGAAAAAATCTGCCTCATGGGACGCAACGGGCAGGGCAAGACCACACTGCTGAAGTCGCTGCTGGCCGGCGTCCCGGATCTGGCCGATCCGGATTTCCAGCTCGACGGCGGGACCGTGAAATGGGGCCACGAGGCACAGATCGGATATTTCCCGCAGGACCATGCGGGCTCCATCGCCAAAGGCCTCACGCTCGCGGACTGGCTGCACCAGTTCGATCCTCGGGCCACCAAGGAAGATATCCGCGGGCTGCTGGGCCAGATGCTTTTCAGCGGCGAGGAGGGCTTGAAGAAGACCGATGCGCTCTCCGGCGGCGAGGCGGCCCGCCTTGTCTTCTGCCGGCTCATGCTGCAAAAGCCGAACTTTTTAGTGCTGGATGAGCCCACAAACCACCTGGATCTGGAGGCCATCAACGCCCTGAACTTCGCCGTCCAGCGCTTCGAGGGAACGGTGCTGATGGTAACCCACGATCAGGACCTGATCGAAGAGGTGGGCACCCGGCTGTGGAGCTTCCATGCTGGCGGAATTGAAGACTTCAAGGGGCCGTACGAAGAATTTGTCGCCGCGGCCGCGAGCGCGCGCTAGTGTGGCCTTTCCGAAGTTCGACGAGGAACCATTCTCCTTCTGAGCGCAGCGAAGCAGATGAATGCTTGTCGTCCTGAGCATAGCGAAGGATCTGCTTTTTCCACGATCCCCGCGGCGCAGTCAAGCCTCCCGTCAAGACTCGATACGGTCTCGGCCAGGACTCCATCGGAACTACGGCCAAGACCGGAATAAAGTCGGGAAAGGTCCATCGGATTGCCGCCCATCTTGCCGCCCATCCTCAACGCGCAGGAGATTTCCAAGTCCTTCGGCGCCCAGGCGCTCTTCACCCGCCTTTCCTTCACCGTGTCGGAAGGCGACCGCATCGGGCTCATCGGCCCGAACGGGTCGGGGAAATCCACGCTGCTCGGCATTCTGGCCGGAGCGATCGCGCCGGACTCCGGCCAACTGGCCGTACGCAAACACGCGCGGCTGGGCTACGTGGCGCAAATCTCAGAATTCGCCGCCGGCGAGACTGTCCGGTCGGTGCTTGAATCCGCTCTGCGCCGGACGGCCATCCCCGAATCGGATTGGGACGGGCGGCTGCATGAAACGCTGGGACGGGCGGGATTTTCCGACTTCCTCACCCCGGCGGCTACGCTTTCCGGAGGCTGGCGCAAGCGGCTGGCCATCGCCGAAGCTCTGGCCCTGCGCCCGGACGTTCTGCTGCTGGACGAACCCACCAACCATCTGGATCTGTTGGGAATCGCCTGGCTGGAGAGTCTGCTGGCGAGCGCCCCGTTCGCCTGCGTGGTGGTCAGCCACGACCGGTATTTTCTGGAGAATGCGGCCACCGTCACCGTGGAGCTGAATCGCGCCTACCCGGATGGCCTGCTGCGGGCCGCCGGCAACTACAGCCGGTTTCTGGAAAAGAAGGAGGAGTTTCTCGCCGCGCAGTCCAAGCGCCGGCAGGCGCTGGCCGGCCGTGTGCGCACGGAGATCGAATGGCTGCGGCGCGGGCCCAAGGCGCGGGCCACCAAGGCCAAGGCCAGAATCGACAACGCCAACGAACTGATCGGGGAACTCGCGCGGATGAACGCCCGAAGCGGAGCCCGATCGGTCTCCATCGACCTATCCTCCAGCGGCCGCCAGTCGAAGCGCTTGATTGAATTGGACGGCATAGAGTGCGGGTATGGCCAAACCCTCTTCTCCGGCCTCGACTTCACCGTCGCCGCCGGCATGCGCGTGGGGCTGGTCGGCCCCAACGGCTGTGGCAAGTCCACCCTGCTGAAGCTGCTCAAAGGCGATCTGGAGCCGAAGAAAGGCGCGGTGAACCGGGCTCCGTCCTTGCGCATCGCCTACTTCGATCAGGAGCGGCGGCTGGACCCTGAGATCACCCTGCGCCGGGCGCTGGCCGCAGACGGAGACTCGGTCCTGTTTCGCGGCCGGATAATCCATGTCTCCTCTTGGGCCTCGCGCTTCCTGTTTGCCGGCGAACAGTTGAACCAGCCGATCGGAAGCTTATCCGGAGGCGAGCGGGCCAGGGTTCTGATCGCACGCCTGATGCTGGAGCCGGCCGACCTGCTGCTGCTGGACGAGCCGACGAACGATCTGGACATCCCGACGCTGGAGGTGCTGGAGGAAAGCCTGCTGGAGTTTCCCGGCGCTCTGGTGCTGGTCACCCACGACCGGTATTTGCTGGACCGCGTCTCCACCACCGTCCTGGGCCTCGACGGACGCGGCCAGGCCCAGCTCTTCGCGGATTACCGGCAATGGGAGGATTGGCGAAGCGAGAGCCCGGCGCCCCGCTCCGCTGCGCCCGCCGCGGAGCGCCCGGCTGCGCCGCCCGCAAAGAAGAGGCATTCGTATCTCGAAGCGCGGGAGTATGCCGGGATGGAGGAGCGCATCGCAGCCGCGGAACGCGATCTGGAGCAACGGCACAGGCGAGTGGCAGATCCCGCGATCGCCTGCGACGCCCTCCAATTGCAGGAGGCCCTGGCCGCGCTGGAGGCGAGCCGGGCCGCCGTCGACGCTCTCTACGAACGATGGGCCGAACTCGAAGTCAAGGTCCGGTAATGGCCGTCCGCCCCGCAAACTCCTCTCCCAGATAAAACGCGACCAATCCCAGCATGAAACACCACAACAGAAGATCGACCGTATAGGCGCCGCCCAGGCGCATCCATGCGCGCACCGCCTCGTCGCCCAACCCGTTGCCCGACCGCCAACCCATCGCCGCCTCCGTGACCGCCGAGCCGCCGAATCCGCACACCAGCGCGGCCAGCCAGTAGAACCACCGGCGATAGATGTGGGAGGCGCGGGCAAAGGCGTCGGGATGCGCGCCGGAGGCCACGGTCTCCATGGCGTCGGGCAGCAGCAAGCCGGCAAACAGCCACCGCGCCGCGCCATACATCCAGCGCTGCCAGGCAACCAGCCGGTGGAAGGAAACGGCATGCCGCAGCAGGGGCGGGAGCTTGTACCTCAGGGAGCCGGCAAACAGGCCGGCGCGGTCTTCGGCGACGCCGACGACGAGGAGCAGCAGCAGCCACACGCCGGTCCACAGCGCAACCAGCAGGAAGGCGGCGGGCAGTGGAAGCGGCCGCGCGGCCTTTCGCAACTTGCGCAGCGTATACGCCTGCAGCCAGAGGAAAAGAAAGGCCAGGCTCAGCGCACAAAGCGTCGCGGCGAGAATCTGCCGGAAATGCGGGCCGAGGAGCCGCGGCCACGCCAGGGCCAGGAGAATCCAGGCCAGATTGCCGACCCATTGCAGGCCGACCAACGGCAGCTTCAGTTGAGCGAGAGCCCCCAACAGAGGATGGGAGCTTCCGCGCTTGTCCATCGACGCCGCATCCGACGCCGCATCGTTCATAGGCTCACCTCGGCTGACCTCAGCGGCTGCTTTCGCGCAGCGGCGCCGCCCGCGATATCTCCTCGGCAAAGCGAAGCTCTCCGCGGCGAAGTACGGAGTGAACACGATACGCGCCATCGTCCCGCGCGGGAAAATCGTTGCGAAAATGCGCCCCGCGGCTCTCCCTGCGGGCCAGCGCCGACTGCACGATGCCCCGAGCCACGGTGAGCAGATTTCTCAGCTCCAACAAGGCCCGATCGGGCGAAGCAAGTTCGGCCGATGCGTGGATCCGGCCGGCGAGAATGTCCAGATCGTCCGAGGCCGACGCCAACCCCTCGCCATCGCGCAGCAGACCGGCCTTTTCCCACATCGTCCGCCTCAGGCTGAGCCGCAGCCGCTCCACGTCCTCGGCCCGGAGACCGGCCGCGGGCTTTTGCCCCGCGTCGAAATCGGAGGAGTGGTTGCGGAGGCCGCTGCGCGGCGGGGCATGGCCGAAGGCGGGCAGCCGCTCCTCGCGCATGCGCGCCGCGGCTCGCGCTCCGAAGACCAGCCCTTCCAGGAGCGAGTTGCTGGCCAGGCGATTGGCTCCATGCACTCCCGTGCAGGCGGCCTCGCCGGCCACATACAAACGCCGCAGCGAGGTGCGTCCGTCAATGTCGCTGCGCACGCCGCCCATCAGGTAGTGCGCCGCAGGGCGCACGGGAATCGGATCGCGCCGCAGATCCAGGCCATACGCGCGGAGAAAGGCCGCGATGCCGGGGAAGCGCGCATGGATGTCCATAGCGGTGAGGTGACGCATGTCCAGATATACGGGCAGCGCGGTTTCCGCGCCGTCTCCGCTGCCGGATGCCCCTGGCGCGCCGGCTTCCGCGGCCGCTCCTTCGCGAACGATCGCTCTGGCCACCACGTCGCGCGGCGCCAGCTCGCCCAGCGGATGGCGCCGCTCCATGAAGCGCTCCATCCGGGCGTTGCGGAGATAAGCGCCCTCCCCGCGCAGCGCCTCGGAGAGCAGAAACCGAGGCGCGCCCGGCAGGCTGAGCGCGGTGGGGTGGAACTGATAGAACTCCATGTCCGCAATTTCGGCGCCGGCCCGGGCGGACATCGCGATGCCGTCTCCCGTGGCCACGCTGGGATTCGTCGTTTCCAGATACACCTGCCCGGCGCCGCCGCTGGCCAGCAGCACGGCCGAGGCCCGCGCCGGAATCAGGCCGCCATCCGCCAGCAGAAGCGTTGCGCCCCGGACTTCGTCTCCTTCGACGAGGAGGTCCACGGAGGGCGCATACTCCAGCAGCTCGATCTGGGGCAGAGACCGCGCCCGCGCCAGCAGCGAGCGACCCAGCTCCCGGCCCGTAGCGTCGCCGTTGGCGTGCAGGATGCGGGCCCGGCTGTGCGCCCCTTCGCGGGTCAGCATCAGCTCCCCATCCTGGCGGTCGAAGCGGGCGCCCCACTCCAGCAGCTCCTCCACCCGGCGCGGACCCTCCTCCACCAGAACGCGGGCGGCGGCCTCATCCACCAGGCCGTCGCCCGCGTTCACGGTATCGGCCAGGTGCAGACTCACATCCTCGCCGCCGCCGCGCGCCACGGCGATGCCGCCCTGCGCGTATTCCGTGTTCGATTCTCCCAGCCGCTCCTTAGTGACCACCAGCACCCGGCCGGCCTCCGCCAGCGCGATCGCCGCGCGGAGCCCGGCAATGCCGGCGCCGATCACGAGAAAGTCCCTGTCCATCTCGTTGGCCACACCTGAGGGTATCATCGCGAAATGCCCGGGCGGGGCCTGCGCAACGCGGCCCTGCCGCAGCCCGGGCCGCCGCCCCGATGCCCCCGCGATACCCCTGCGATACCATGGTGTATCCAGCGAAGTTAGCCGCGAAAGTCCGCCGTGCATAAGGTCAAGGTCGTCACGCAACCCGGGCAGTATTTCGTCTCCATTGGCAATGGACTTCTCCACGCGCTGTCGCGCCACCTGCGGCCCTTCCTGCGGGGAAAACGGCAAGGGGTGTACGTGCTCACCACGCCGGAGATCTGGGCGCTGTGGGGCCAGCGCTTTCTGGCCGCGCTGCCGGGTCCCCCGCCGACCGCGCTTTTTCTGCCGAGCGGGGAGAGGCACAAGCGGCTGGCGTCGGTGGAGGAACTGGCCTCGCGGATGGCGCAAAGCGGCGCGGATCGTTCCGCCCTGCTGATCGCCTTCGGAGGCGGCGTGGTCGGCGATGTCGGGGGCTTTCTCGCCGCCATCTACATGCGCGGGATCGATTTCATCCAGATTCCCACCACCCTGCTGGCCCAGGTGGACTCCTCGGTCGGCGGCAAGACCGGCGTCAATCTGATCTCCGGCAAAAACCTGCTGGGCGCCTTCTACAATCCCCGCGCGGTGATTGCGGATATCGGGCTGCTGGCCACCCTGCCGCGGCGGGAGCTCCATGCCGGCCTGTACGAGAGCATCAAGGCCGGATTGATCCGCGACGCCTCGCTATTCCGCTTCCTCGAATCGGGCCGCGGGCTCATCGACCGCGGCGACGCGCGAACCCTGGAGCGGATCGTCTCCGCCTCCGTGCGAGTCAAAGCCGACGTGGTGGCGCAGGATGAAAAAGAGGCCGGGCTGCGCATGATCCTGAATTTCGGCCACACCATCGGCCACGCCATCGAGGCGGTGGGCGGCTATGGCGCGATGCTGCACGGCGAGGCCGTGGCTCTGGGCATGCTGGTGGCCCTGGAGATCAGCCGCTCGCGCCACCTCCTGCGCTCCGTGCAGGCGAATCGCGCCGCTGCGCTGATTCGCTCCTTTGCTCCGCCGCCATTTCCCGGAATCTCCAACGCCCGGCTGCTGGAGGCCGCCGGCAAAGACAAGAAGAACCGGGCCGGGATCCGACGCTTCATTCTGCTGGATGGCATCGGCAAGGCAATGGTCGCCGAAGATGTTTCCGACGCCGAGCTGCTGCGGGCGCTCGACCAGGTGCGGGCCGGGGAAAGCGCCGGCGGCGGCCGATGAAGCCTGCCGCCCAGCCGGCGAAGGCCGCGCCGGCCTCCGGCGCCCGCCCCGCGGGAACGGAGAACGACGCCGGCGCTGCGACCGCCGTGCGCGACATCTTCGACCGCATCGCCCCGCGCTACGACCTGGTCAACCACGTTCTCTCCTGCAACATCGATCGCTGGTGGTGGTGGCGAACGGCCCGCGCCTTCCGGCCCATGCTGTCCCACCCGGAGGCCAGGATTCTCGACATCTGCTGCGGCACCGGCGACCTGACTCGCGCCCTGCTCAAGCTCCGGCCGCCGGGGGCTCTCCCCATCCTGGCGGGGGATTTCTCTCATCCCATGCTGGTGCGCGCAGCGGCCAAGCTTGGCGGCCAGCCGGTGCAGTTCTTCGAGGCCGACGCCCTTCACCTGCCGCTGCCGGACTGCTCGATCGACCTGCTGACCTGCGCCTTCGGCTTCCGCAACCTGGTCAACTACGACCAGGGCCTGCTGGAGTTCCATCGCGTTCTGCAGCCCGGCGGAGCGCTGGGCATCCTGGATTTCAGCCAGCCGCCCGGCCTGCCGGGCAGGCTCTACGGACTGTATTTCCACCGCGTCCTTCCGGCCCTGGGGTCGCTCTTTTCCGGATCCTCCGCTGCCTACCGCTATCTCCCCGCCTCGGTCGACAGATTTCCCTCCCCGGAGAGCATGCTGCAGAGAATGCGGGCCGTGGGCTTCGCCCAGACTGCCTGGACCCCGTATAGCCTGGGGATCGCCGGCCTGTTTCGCGGGGTAAAGCAGTAGCCATCTCCGCCGGCCCGGCTGTAGCCTAGTCGTAGGCCGGGCGCCGGCCGGAGGGGCCATGCGAGCAACCTCAACCTGGCAGGAAGAGCAGCGCTTTGAGACCGTCTCCGAGAGCGGCCATCGCGTGGCAATGGACGCCGGCCCGGAGCATGCGGGCGGACCCAGCCCCATGGAGACCGTTCTCATGGCGCTCTGCGCCTGCACCTCCGTCGATGTGGCCTCGATCCTGCGGAAAAAACGCGAGCCGCTCACCGGGCTCACGGTGACCGCCGAGGCTGAGCAGGCCGAAACCCCACCGCGGGTTTTTACCCGCATCCGGCTCACCTACCGCGTCGCGGGGGAAGTCTCGCCCAAGGCCGTGGCGGACGCGGTCGCCTTATCCGAGAAAAAATACTGCTCCGTCTCCCGGATGCT
This sequence comes from Acidobacteriota bacterium, assembly GCA_021799945.1. Classification (GTDB taxonomy): domain Bacteria; phylum Acidobacteriota; class Terriglobia; order Terriglobales; family Acidobacteriaceae; genus PALSA-350. The sequence continues at coordinate 202 of JAJYZK010000020.1, read as the reverse complement.
GGAAAAGACGGCGGCCATCGAAATCTCGATTGAGCTCGCCGGCGCCCCGCCCGCCGCGGAGAGCAAGGCGACCGGAGCCGCGCCGGAAGAGCGGCCATGATCCGCATCTTTCGGCTCATCCTGGCCGGCATGACGCTGGCCATGGTAGCCCTTGCCTCGGCGGTCATCACCATGCACTTCGCCATTCACGGGGCCGAGGTGC
>JAJYZK010000382.1:1134-3348 GCA_021799945.1 Acidobacteriota bacterium | reverse complement strand
AGTGAAGCTCGGCGGGGCCGGAGCGGAGCCCTGCCGGACGAGCCATTCCAGCAGATCCCGCCATGCCGGCCGCAGCGTAAGTCTCGCTCCATCCCCGGCGGTTGGACCCCTGGACAGCGTGGAATTCAAATGAATCGTCAGGCCCCTTCGATGGCCTGCGGGAGGCTTGTGGAAGGATGAAGAAAAAAGTTCGTAAGGCTCTCTTTCCGGCCGCTGGCCTGGGCACGCGCTTCCTGCCGGCCACCAAGGCTCTTCCCAAAGAGATGCTGGCTCTGGTCGACAAGCCACTGATCCAGTATGGCGTGGAAGAAGCGATCGCGGCGGGGTGCGAGCAGATCATCATCGTGACGGGCCGGAATAAGGCCGAGATCGAAGATCATTTCGACATCAGTTTTGAGCTGGAGCAGCTCCTGGAGCGGCGGGGAAAGACCGATCTGTTGGCCATGACCCGGCAGGTCTCCCACATGGCGCGCATCGCGTATGTGCGGCAGAAGGAAGCGATGGGCCTGGGGCACGCCGTTCTGATGGCCCGGGATCTTGTGGGGGACGAACCCTTCGCCGTAATCCTGCCCGACGACATCATTGCGGCGGAGGTTCCTTGCTTGCAGCAGATGATCGAGGTCTTCGAGAAGACGCAGTCGTCGATTCTCGCCACGCAGGTTGTGGAGGGCCCATCCATCTCCTCCTATGGGGTCCTGGACTGCACGGCCGACGCCGAGGATCCGCGGTTGGTTGCCGTAAGAACCCTGGTGGAAAAGCCTGCGCCGGAAGAGGCGCCGTCCCGGAACGCCATCATCGGACGCTACATCCTTACCCCGCGCATTTTCGATGTGCTGGAAAACACCGCGCTGGGGGCGGGCGGCGAGCTGCAGTTGACGGACGGGATCAAGGGCCTCCTCGAATTCGAGGAGGTCTATGGCTACACCTTTGAGGGCACGCGCTACGACGCGGGCGACAAGCTAGGGATGTTGAAGGCCACGGTGGAGTTCAGCCTGAGGCGAGACGATCTGGGCCCGGAGTTTCGCGAATACCTAAAGACTTTGTCCCTCTGAGGTCGGGGCGGGATCCCGATCAGGCCCGGCGCGTTGCGACGCCGGCCTCCGACTCAAGGAAGGGGATCCGTGGGCGCCTGGGGCGTAGAACTGCGCGCGGGAGCCCATCGCGGCGCCCGCATGCCCTGATTCTTAAACGCCTAAGCCATAATCCGCGGCGGGAGCCTGGTCCCCGGCGTGGGAAAAGAAGTCATACTGCGTGCGGTGGTTGAATTTGTAGCGCGCGCGCAAGTCGCGGCCAAAGTAAAGCCCCAAGGCGGTGATTCCAAGAACGACAGAAGCCCAACCAACGACTTGAAAGACGCGCAGGTTTTGACGGGACTGCATACTGTCTCCCACGGCGATTAATCCCTTCAGCCCAATCAGGCCGCAATAGTTTGCGAACCTCATGCTGCCATCATAGCGCAGCGTGGGCGGGTGCACAGATTACGGTAGAGCGCACTGAGGAGCTATGCGCTCCTCTCTATCCGATGCAGGAGAACGGCCTTGCGCTCCACCGGAAGAAAGCTGGCATGGATGGAGTTGGCGGCCAGCCTGCGGAGATTTTCGCGTGAGAATGCAAACGTCGAAGCGGCCAGTTGGTACTCCTGCTCCAGGTTACTTGCGAACATCTCGGGATCGTCGGAGTTCAGGGTCACCATCAGGCCGGCGTCGAAGTAGCGGCGAACCGGATGTCCGGGGAGGGAAGGACAGCAGCCGGTGCGCACATTCGAGCTGATGCAGATCTCCAGCGGGAGCTGCCTTTCGGCGAGCAGCCTCAGCAGTTCGCCGTCTGCCTGGGCGGAGAGCGCGTGTCCGATCCGTTCGGCGCCGATCTCGATTGCTCCCCGGATGCTTTCCGGGCCATCGGATTCGCCGGCGTGGGCGGTCAACCGGAGTCCGGCGTCGGCCGCCTCGCGGTAGAGATCGCGGAAAAGGGCGGCCTGGCCGCGCCGCTCATCGCCTCCGATGCCAATCGCGACGACGCTGGCCGAAGTGCGCCGCAGGCGCGCGGCCTCCCGGAAGACCGCGGCGGCCGGTTCCGGTCCAAAATGGCGCACCGCGTCGAAGATCCAATAGAGGCTGACGCCGAAGTCCTTTTCGCCTAGCAGCCGGCCCCGCTCCATCCCTTCGAAAAGCCGCTCAAACGGCGTGCGGCGCCAATAATGGACCACTCCGACCG
>JAJYZK010000382.1:0-1124 GCA_021799945.1 Acidobacteriota bacterium | reverse complement strand
ATAACGTTGGGGCGCCCGGGCAGCACCTCCTGGATCTGCGCCGGTACGCCGTTCTGTTCCATCCAAACTGCGACAAACTCCCCCATCTCACCCTCGGCGTGCGCCACGCCTTGTCGGGCGAGAGCGGAGAGCATGCGGTAAGTAATGAGCTCGTAATCGTCGGCCGTCCGCAAGCGGTCGGTCACCGTTTTGAAGGCCTGCAGAAAGCCCTGGAAGCCGGTGTAGGAGTAGAGGGAGCGCGCCTGCTCGACGGTGAGCGCGTCGCGCCCCGGCCGGCGGCTCAATTCGGCCAGCGTCTCCGGCGATACGCAGCCCTCCAGGTGCAGATGCAGCTCCGCTTTGGGCAGGCTGCGCAGCCAGGCGGTCGGGACTGCGGACGGAGCGGCGTCGCTCATCGGGAGAGAGGGTAGAATTCGCTGCGCTTCCGGCTGTAGAAAAAGTAAATCGTCAATCCGAGGATGAGCCAGGCGAAGAAGCGCAGCCAGGTGATGACCGGCAAGCCAGCCATGAGGAGGAGGCAGAATCCGATGCTGAGCAGGGGCGCGGCAATGCCCCCTGGGGCGCGAAAGCCGCGCCGCCGCTGGGGTTCGCGGTAACGCAGAATGAGCACGCCCGCGGAGACCAGCACGAAGGCGAACAGCGTGCCGATATTCGACAGATCGGCCAGCGTTCCGATATCCAGAAGCCCGCTGGGGATGGCGACCAGCAGGCCGGCGATCCAGGTCGCCGTCGCCGGGGTGCGGAAGCGCGGATGGACCTTGCCAAACCAGCGCGGAAAGAGCCGGTCTCGGGACATGGAGAACCAGACCCGGGCCTGGCCGAACTGGAAGACCAGGATGGAGGAGACCATGCCCATCATGGCCCCGCACAGCACGCCGAGCCGCACCCAGGGCAGGACCCTGGAACCCGTGACCAGAGTGAGCTTCCGCAGGGTGTTGACGACGGGCGCCGCGTCGTCGAGCAGAGACTGCCAGGGAACGAGGCCGGTGAGGATGACGGCCACCGCAATATAGAGCAGCGTGCAGATCAGCAGCGTCGCCAGGATGCCGATGGGCACGTCGCGCTGCGGCCTGCGGCACTCCTCGGCCGCCGTCGAGACAGAATCGAAGCCGATATAGGTGAAG
>JAJYZK010000381.1 GCA_021799945.1 Acidobacteriota bacterium | reverse complement strand
GATGCTGCCGGGAAGCTTCTGGTCCACCATAAACTGGGATGCGGAGCAGACCGTCTGGTGCTGCGCCGACGAGGAGAACAAGGAGGTCCGCATCGGGCTCCCCGCCGGCGCATCGACCGTCCCCAATGTTTGCCTCACGCTCAACTATCAGGAGGGCCTGCAGGGTCCGATTCATTTTTCGCCCTACATCGGCAAGGAGATCGCCATGGGCGGCGCGCGCAAATGGAGCGTGGACGATATCGCGGGATACGCCGGCATCCGCTGCGAGCGGGCGTCGCCGGAAACGGCCTCGCCCTTCGGCGCGCAGCGGCAATCGCAGATCCTGATCGCGGGCTCCGCTCCGGACGGCGCGGTCCAGGCCATCACTCCGGGGGTATACAACGACAATGGGCAGGGCATCGACTGCCAGTACGAAACGATGTGTCCTCCGAGTCTGATGCCGGTCTCCATGCTGGGCGGGGTGAGCCTGAACGCGCTGGGCCGCGGGCTGCTGCACGTATCGGCGATGGCCGGGCGCAGCTATGTAACCTCGGCGGGAGTGGGAAACCAGGGGCCGATGGCCACGCGGGAGATCAAGCTGAGGCCGTTTCCCGTAACTCCGGAGACTTACAAGGGCTACTCGGGGGGGGCGCGAGGCATGAACGAGTGGTTCCGGCTGCGGGTCGCCAACGGCAAGGTCGCCGACGCATGGTTCGCGCTGAAATTCGCGGTTCTTTACACGCGGCCTCTGTTTACGGGCCGCACGGAAGGCGGAAACTGATGGCCAGGCAGGCGGCGCTTCCCGCCGCAAAATCTCACGCCGTGGACTTCGACGCAACGCTGGCGAAATACGACGGTTTCAAAGGCCCATTTGTGCTGGGCGAGCCCATCCCGGCCATGGTGGCCCGGGTGAAGCGATGGCTGCAGGAGGGCGACGAGGTGGTGCTGTTTACCGCGCGGGTCTGCTGCGACGACCAGCCGGCGCTGAAGATGCAGATCATCCTGCTCCTGCAGCAGTGGTGCGAAAGGCACCTGGGCCGCGCTCTGGAGGTCACCGACCGCAAGCATCGGCGGTTCACCGATTTCTGGGACGACCGGAATGTGGCGATCGAGGCCAATACCGGGAAGCTTCTCTGCGATCCGCAGACCAACGGCGACGATCAGCATGGCGCTTAAACTGAATCTGTCGCAGATCAACTCGGCCTCCGGCGGGAACCAGGCGATGCGGGAGACGCTCACCGGAATCTACAACGAGCTGCGGAATATCTACGCTCGAACCGGCGGGGGACCGATCCGGAAGATCGACTCCGGGAGCGGCGCGGCGCGCGCGGTCTTTCAGGCGCCCCCTCCGCCGTCGCAGCTTACGGTGACGGGCGCGAATGGCTCGTTTCTGGCCAGCATCGCGCTGCCCCAGAGCGCGAGCGGCGCGGGCGCGCCGCAGAACGCGGCCAATGCGCCGATCTATCAGCAGATATCCAGTTCGCCGGCGGCGGACTTCCGCAGCGGAGTGACCACTTATCCGGTGAGCACGGCCACCAGTTATGTATTTCCGAATCCGGGTCAGACGCTTTACTGGAGGCTGCGCTCGAGCTGGGACCAGAAGAACTGGAACAGCTTTGTCACGCTGCCGGGAGCGGTCTCCTCGGGCCGGCAGAGCAGCGCCGCGACGGAAAACAACCTGAGCCTGAATCAGTCGAACTTCGCGACCATCGACAGCGTGGCGGCCGGGGATACGGCCACCGTCCGGATTTATGGCTCGGGAGGGCCAGGCTCATCCTGGGCGCGGGTGGCGGGAAGCGCTTCGCAGACGGTTCCCGGCGGAACGGTGTTGAATGTGGCCTACGGCGCCAATTTATACGTGGCCTGGGATGGCGCGCAGTACCAGACCAAGCCGGCGTTGACGCAGACCTTTCCCGACGGATGGGTTCCCGTGGGCAAGGTGTCGGTGATCGCCAATGGATCGGGACTGGTTTTGCCCACCTTCAAGCTCTTCGTCTCGAGCGGGGCGGTGATCGCGATCCAGATTCTTACCGCGGGCAATGGATTGACCGCCGCGCCTTCGCTGACCATCGCCGACAGCACGGGAACCGGGGCCACGGCGGCGTGCACCGTCTCGGCGGGCAGCGTGAACGGGGCGAGCATCACCAATTCCGGATCGGGTTATAGCGCGAGCCCTTCGATTGCCGCCTCCGGCGGCGTGGCGGCGGGCTCGGGCGGCGGCGGCGGTCCGCAGGGAAACAACGGCGGGAGGCTCTACGCCGATGTATAGCATCCAATCGCAGCACCTCGATCTGGCCTCCGGATTTCACGTCATCGTGCTCGAAAACGAGCGCAGGAAGCGGCATGTGCTGCAAATCGCCGTCGGGGCCGAGAGCTGCCCGGCCTGCGGCGCGGCCTATGCCAAGGACAATCTGGGCCGGATCGATCCCAAGGCGGCGGCCTCGCTGGCCATCGCCGAACTGAATGCCGCGGAGAGCGGCATGCTGGCCTACGCGGAAAAACACGGGCTGACGGTGCGCTGAAGACCGCCCCGACCTCGGCAGGACTGCGGCATCGCTTCGGAATGACGGCGGGATGACATCGACATGACCCGGATCACGCTGCGCCACGCCACGCCCGAGGACTGGCCTTCGATCGTGCGGCTGCACCGCGAGCATCAGGCGGCGCAGGGAACGGATTACGAGCTGCCCGATCTGTTCGGGCCGGCGATCGCGCTGGCTCTGGCCGCGGTGGACGAGAGCGGGGAGATTCGCGCCTGCATCTATGCCGAAGCCATCGCCGAGATGTGCTTCGTGGGCTGCGATCCGAAGATCACCGCCGTGTGCCGCAGGGAGATTGAAGGCTTCGCCTACGCGCTGCGGCGCAGCGGCTTCCGGTTTATCAAATGCTTTGTGCCGCGGAAATTGAAAGAGGCCATCGGCAGGCCGCTGGCGCGGGCCGGGTTCTTCTGCGCCGACGGCGAGCTGAGCCACTTTGTGCGCGACCTGCGGCCGCAATGAAAGAGGAGCGCCACCCATGAGTCGAGCCCAATCCACACAGGCCTTCAACACCGCCGGCGGAGAGAACGCCGCCAATTTCGGAAATTCGCAGAATGCCTTCGGCCAGGCGCAGAACGCGATCGGCAATTATCAGAACCAACTGGCTCAGTTCGTCTCCGGCAATCCCTACGCGGCGGGCGGGGAGTACTACAAGACCATCAATCAGGGGCTGACAAATGTCTCCGACGCGGGCTCCAACTCGCTGAAGGGCGCATTGCAATCTCAGGCTTTGCGCACGGGCCAGAACTCGGCCGCGGACGCGGCGACGGCGGCCAGCGCGGCGGAACAGAATACGCGCGACCTGGCCGGCAATCTGGCCTCGGCGCAGCAGCAGCGGATCGCAAGCGAA
>JAJYZK010000380.1 GCA_021799945.1 Acidobacteriota bacterium | reverse complement strand
TCCCTGCTCTCCTACTCGCCGCGGCAAAGGGTGAGCGGATTCTGGCAGCGCGCGCTCATGCCGCTGATCTTTTCGGAATTGGCGCTGGCATATCCCCCGGAAAAAGTCTCCGACCCCGCCTCCCGAATCGCGGCGGCCAACGGACAGTTCCTGATGGTGAACCGGGAGGCCTATTTCCAGCTTGGAGGGCACTCGGCCGTCGCCGGATCGCTGCTGGAAGACGTCGCGCTGGCCAGGCTGTTCAAGCGTAGAAAATTCGCCATCCGCTTCCGCTACGCGCCGGAGGCCGTGAGCGCGCGGATGTACCGTTCCTTCGGCGCGATGATGGAGGGCTGGAGTAAGAATCTAGCCCTGCTTTTCGGCAACCCCATGATGATGGCGGCCTGGAAGACTCTGGATCTGCTGCTGCTGATCGGCCTGCCGCTGCTGATCTGGGCGTTTTTCGCGAATGCCCTGGCCCGGTACGCCTTCGCCGCGCTCTGGCTCAGATCTCTGTGGCGCTGTTATTCGCGCGCCGCCCGATCGCATTTTCCATGGCCCGATCTTGCGCTCTCCATCGCCGGTCTGCCGCTTTTCATCCTGCTGCTGGGCAGGAGCTGGGCGCTGCATACCTTTGCCGGAGAGGTGAAATGGAAAGGGCGCAAGGTGCGAAGCTTGCGAGGCTGAGGCGCCCCCGCGACGCCGGAAGCCGGCGTTTGGCGGCCGCCGCCGGCCGCCGCGGGCCTTTCCGACCTCCGCAAGACCTCCGCAATATGAATCCGCCGGCCCTCCCGCGCATCTTAAATCATTGGATTCTCGATACACTGTGGGCAAGCGGCAGGAAACCGATCATGATGCTGATCACCAGACGGGCCGATTTCTCCTCCTCCCATTTCTACTGGTCCGACCGTCTTTCTCCGGAGGAAAACGCGCGGGTCTTCGGCAAATGCGCCAATCGCAACGGCCACGGCCATAACTACACGCTGGAGGTTACGGTGCGGGGGGAGATCGATCCGGTCACCGGCTTTGTGCTGGATCTGAAGGAGCTCAAAGAGATCTTGCGGCGCGAAGTGGTGGATGCCTACGATCATCGGCATCTCAACCTGGAGCTGCCGGAGTTTCGCCATACCGTGCCGACGACGGAGAACATCGCCATCGCCATCTGGGGCCGGCTGCGGGAGCGGATTCCCGGCGCGTCTTTGCATCGCGTTCGCGTGTACGAGACGCCGGACCTGTTTGCGGATTATTACGGAGAGGCATGAAGGCGTACCTGTCCCGGCGCTACCGCATTTGCGCCTCGCATCGGCTCAACGTAGCGGCATTCAGTGAGGAGCAGAACAGGCTGGTCTTCGGCAAATGCAACCATCCGTATGGTCACGGGCACAATTACACGGTGGAAGTGACGGTAAGCGGCCAGGTGGACGAAACGACCGGGATGGTGTGCAACCTGGCGGACCTGGACGGCTGCGTGCAAACGCTCCTGCTGGATCGGTTCGACCACGCGAATCTGAATCGGGATCCCGGTTTTTCCCGCGCGGTGCCGACCACGGAGAACTTCTGCACGCTCATCTTCGAGCTGCTCTCCGGCGCCTTCGATCGCGCCGCGCTGGAGCGCGTCCGGGTGGAGGAAACCGGCAACAATTTTTTCGAATTAGAGAGAAAGGCATAACATGGCTCGTCCGGCGATCGTCTCCAAACCCGCCTCCGTTCGCGATCCGAGCGTCTTTACCGCCGAGGAGCTCTATGCCGAGCTGATCGGCCGATTGGGCGAAGATGTTGCGCGGGACGGGCTGCGGCGCACCCCGGAGCGCATGGATAAAACCATGCGGTTCCTCACCAAGGGCTATGGAGAGGATGCGAGCCAGATTCTGCGCGGCGCGCTCTTCGAAGTCGATTACGACGAGATGGTGATCGTTCGCGACATCGAGATGTTTTCGCTCTGCGAGCATCATCTGCTGCCGTTTTTCGGCAAGGTCCACGTGGCCTATATTCCCAAGGGAAAAGTGATCGGCCTGAGCAAGATTCCGCGCCTGGTGGAGGTGTTCGCGCGGCGCCTGCAAGTGCAGGAGCGGCTTACCCGGCAGATTGCCGAAGCCGTTCAGGAGGCCATCGAGCCGCAGGGCGTGGGGGTGGTGATCGAGGCCCGGCACCTCTGCATGATGATGCGCGGCGTGGAGAAGCAGCATTCCTCCACGGTGACTTCGGCCATGCTGGGAGTGTTTCAGAAGCAGAACACGCGCGCCGAATTCCTCTCGCTGGTGAAGGAGCGGCCCGCCAATGGCCTCTAGTGTCCTGTCTCTGAAATTCGCCATAGAATCCTTGCCGTCCTGAGCGCAGCGAAGGATCTGCTTTTTCAACGATTTCCGCATAACAGTTCAGCCCCCATGTATGCTGTGAACTTCAGAGACAGGACCCTCGTGTGGCGAATCGGAAATTCGTTCCAGAAAAACCGCAGATCCTTCGACTCCGTTTGGCCCAACAGCCGGCCAAACTCCCCTCAGGATGACAGTTCACTTGTTCTGCGAACTTCCGACTCGGGACACTAGGCTCTGATTGCAAGCGGTCCGGCGGCCAACCGCGCCGCGGTTGGCGAGCCGGCGGCGAGGCGATCCAGCCATTTGTTCCATGCCCCCTGAAGCGTAGCCTCCGCGCCGCTTGGACGCCACTCCCGGCTCGCTCCTGCGGCTCGATTTTCCGGCAAGCTTTTCCGACCGGCGCCACACTCTTCGTTCCCCGATCCGAAGCCGGGCCGCGGCGCGGAGCTCTGCCGGGCCGGGGCGATGGGTGCGGCGATGGGTACACTGTTGGAAAGGGTGGAGGGTGAACGGACTACTGGTTGTCGATAAGCCGGGCGGCGTCACCTCCCACGACGTCGTGGCCCGGGTTCGCCGAGCGACCGGCGAATCCGCGATCGGGCATCTGGGAACGCTGGATCCCATGGCCACCGGCGTCTTGCCCCTGCTCCTCGGAAAATACACCCGGCTGGCGCAGTTCTTCGGGCCGATGCGAAAGAGCTATGAGGGGGCTATCCGCTTCGGCGTCGCCACCGATACCTATGACGCGGATGGCAGTCCGCTGGGCGAAGCGTCAACGGATCTGCCGGATCTGTCGCGGGTCCGCGAGGCGGCCGCGCGTTTCCTGGGCGAGATGGACCAGGTTCCCCCTCCCTACTCGGCCAAGAAGGTCGCCGGAAGGCCCGCCTATAAGGCGGCGCGCCAGGGCCAAACGGTGGAGCTGCGCAAGGTCCGAGTCTTCATCGAGGAGTTCGCCGTCCATGGAATGGAAGGAAGCGACGCGGAGTTCACTCTGCGCATCTCCGCGGGAGGCTACGTTCGCGCCATGGCGCAGGAGATGGGGGTTCGGCTCCGCTGCGGCGCGCACCTGGCTCG
>JAJYZK010000379.1 GCA_021799945.1 Acidobacteriota bacterium | reverse complement strand
TTTCAGCTTTACCGTCGGGGCGCTGGACAATTACGTGAACGATCCCGCCGTCGGCAGCAACCCGAACTCCTTTCAATACACGGGGGGGCTTACCTACACATTCAAATAGGCGCATGGGAGGCATAGACGCATTGGAGGCGCGCTCGAGGCGGAGGAGCAGGGAATCCGAGGGCGAGCGCGCCAGGGGCCGCGGGGGCCCGGCTCATTGCTGGCCGGGCAGGTCGAGCTCCAGAGGCGTTTTCACCGTGGTCAGCGCCTCCGGCGGCAGCGGTTTGTCGGCATTTGCCAGCAGCAGCGATACCTGCCACATTTGCGTAGGATTCAGAACATGCTGGTAGGCGGGCATTCCCGTCAGGCGGATTCCGTTGGCCACCTTCCAATAGGTCACTCCCGGAGGATCGTTGCTCACCCCGATCACGCCGTGGTGGTTGGTCTCCCAGAGCGGCGGCGGCGGCGGATACATCCCTTTCGCGAATTCCGAAGGAATTCCCTGGAGCCCGTGACAGGTGGCGCATTGCCGGCGATAGATATGCGCTCCCGCGATCAGATTGTCCGCAGTGGCCTCGATGGGGACGGACTTGGGCGCATCCCGCCGGATGCGGGCGTGCAAGGGCACGTGGACAATCTGCCGCTCAAAGGGAAATGGCGGATCGGCCGTGGCCACCGGTGGATTGCCCACCGTAAGGTAGAAAAAGACAAAGACCGGGATCACGAGCAAGCCGAGAACCAGCCCCAGGATAAAAACCTTCATGTCGTCGCACCTCCGCAGCTCTTCGAGTGAGACCCAGCCACCGCCGAAGGCGACGCTCCGCAGCTCAAGGTCCCCATTGGTGTAAGGTAACTGATGTAGCATTACAATTCGACCGGCGCGCTCTGGCAAGTCTGTGGAAACCGAGGCCGGAGGGGGTGTGCGATCCGCGCGCCCGTCTGCGCGCCGGTTTCTCCGGCCATCGGCCCGGCCCTCCGACAAAGATGGCGGCGGTCAGGCGGCCGGCGCGGAGCGCGTAAGACGACGGCGGCAGTGGAGGCATTCAGGTTGATGGATGGCAGCGAGCGAATGGGATACGGGGCGTATCCTCTCCTCATTTTTCTTTTGCTTTTTTTGATCATGGCGCCGCGGATGCGAGCTCAAACATCCTCAGCGCAACCCTCCTCGTCGAGCGCTCCGGCGGCGCAAACGCAGTCTCCGCCAGAAGAGAATCCGCAGGAAAATGAAATACGGCTGGCGCGCGAGGCGCAGGCCCGGATTCAGGAGCGCAGGGAAAGGCGCATCGAGCAGTTGAAGCAGGATACCTACAGCCACAAGTATGAGGTGTACGGAGTCGGCGGCTACGTTCGCTTTCGGCCGGGACCGTTTTTGCAACACGACAATGAGAGCTTCTGGGACATAGGGATTACCGACTTCGTCGGGCAGCGGCTTGGATTCACCGGCGACATTCGCGGCTATTATGGCACCGCCTTCACCTACCCGAGCCAGTACAACCTGTTTGAGCCGTACCTCAGCGAGTACAGCATGATGGTCGGTCCTTCCTACCGCATCATCCGCAATCACCACTGGGCCGACAGCGCGCAGCTCCTGTTTGGGGGATCCAGAGGCAACTTCAATGCGGACAGCGCCCTGACGCCGCCGGGCACGGCGATCGGCCTGTGGCCGAACGGCTGGTTTTTCAGCATGAGCGCGGGAATCACCTTCGACTACAACCTGAGTCCCTCCTTTGCCGCCCGTCTCATGCCGGGTTATTTTCTCACCACCTACGGCGGCGTCATGGAGATCAAAAATCTCGGATTTACCAGCGGGCTGATCTATCGTTTCGGCCGCCGATAACCGCCTGCGGTGAAACGCAGCGCCGCTTGGAAGGACGCGCAGGGGAACCGCCAGGAAAGGGGATTCCCCGATGCCGCCGCCGGCGCAAATCTCCTTCCGCTCCAGACTGACAGGTCGGCGAAGACCCGCAGCCGGACGGTGGGAGTTCGGGGCCGCGCCGCGCGATCCGCTGTGCTTTCGGGTTCCCGAAGGCGCCCCTCGGCGTCACCGGACAGCTCCGCGGGCGGTTAGAGCCTGATATTCACTTTCGCGTGAGCGGCGTTGCGGAGAAAATCGGGCCAGACGAGGCGGAGGACGAAGGGTGTGGTTGACCCACTGCCGAGGACGACAACGAAGGATGGCCAGATTTTCTCCGCAACCCGGAGGGCTGGGGCCAGTTTTCCCCATTTCTTCGTCGCTCGTCGCTCGAAGATTCCCGATATTCGTCGCTCCTCGCTCCTCGAACTGAGAAAAACCGGCTCCCAGCGCCGCTCGTGGGAAAGTGAATAACAGGCTCTAAGCGCGCACCCGCTTGTCCCGCTCCTTGGCCGCATCGAGAGGGTATTGCGGCTCCGTCATCCGGACCGGATCCAGAATTTCGGCGACCTCCTCGTCGGAAAGCAGCTTGCGGGCGACGGCGAGGGAGATGATGGATTTCCCGGTGGCCACGGATTCCTTCACAATCTCCGCTGCTTTGGCGTAGCCGATGTAGGGGTTCAGCGCGGTCGCCAGGGAGACCGTGCTCTGCGCATAGAATTCGCAGCGCTGCTTTTGCGCCGAAATGCCCGCAACGCAGCGTTCGTCAAGCTGGCGCAGCATATTCGCGAGAATCGTGATGCTTTGCAGAACACTGTAGGCCATGGTCGGCATCATCACGTTCAGCTCCAGTTGGCCGGCCTGGACGGCATAGGAGACCGCGGTATCGTTTCCGATGACCTGGAAGCTCACCATGGCCGCCAGTTCCGGGATGACCGGGTTGATCTTGCCCGGCATGATCGAGGAGCCGGGCTGCAGGCCGGGGAGCAGAATCTCGGCAAAACCCGTGTTAGGGCCGGAGGAAAGCAGCCGCAGGTCGTTTGAGATCCGGATGACCTCCAGCGCGAGGGCTCGCAGGGCTCCGCTCACCTCCGCCATGCAGGCATTGGACTGCATCGCCCAACGCATGTCCGGAGCCGGAACAAGCCGCTGGCCGGAGATGCGCGCCAGATTCGCGACCGCCTTGGCGCGGTAATCGGGGTGAGTGTTGATGCCGGTGCCGACGGCGCTTCCGCCGAGCCCAAGCTCCCGCAATGAGTCCGCCGCGCCCTGCAGGAATCTGCATCCCTTTTCCACCGCAAGGCCGTAGGCGGCGAATTCCTGGCCCAGGCCGCCAGCGCGCTCATCAGCGCGCCCAGCGCGATTTCACCGGCCAGCAGCGCGCTGCCGAAGGCGCGATCGCCGCGCGCGCCCGACACCCGCTGCGCGCTGTCCAGGCGCTCGCGCGCCAACAGCACGAACATCGGCAGCGCCTGCGCCAGGGCCACCAGCAGCACCGATGGCGGCAGCAGCCCCAGCAGCGGCCGCAGCAGA
>JAJYZK010000378.1 GCA_021799945.1 Acidobacteriota bacterium | reverse complement strand
CGCCATCGCCGTCACCTCCGGTCCGGGGCTGGCCGGGGCGCTGCTGGTGGGTATTACGTACGCCAAGGCATTGGCCTTTGCCAACCGGATTCCGCTCATCGCCGTCAACCACCTCGAAGGGCATATCCACGCCGTGCTGTTGCAGCGCCGGGAGATGGATTGCGAGACGGCGCCGGGGGACGCACGACGGCAGGCATCCCCGGAAATTCCTTCCGGATCGGGGCCCGCGCTGGCTCTGGTGGTCTCCGGCGGCCATACCCACCTTTACACGGCCCGCCGCTCCCAGGGCGTCTGGACTTACGGCAATGTTGGCCGGACGCTCGACGATGCCGCCGGAGAGGCCTTCGATAAAGTAGCCAAGCTGCTCGGTCTTGGGTATCCGGGAGGACCGTGGATCGACGCGCTCGCTCCGCACGGCGACCCGACGGCCGTCTCCTTTTCCTCGGGCCGAATCAAGCAGAAGGCGCATCGGCCCGGCTGGAGCGCGGAGGGGGCCCGCTTCCTGTTTTCTTTCAGCGGGATCAAAACCGCGGCGCTTCGCTACGTTCAGGTGCATGATCTTTACCCTTCCATCGAGCAGCGGAGGCGCGCGCTGGCGATGCTTTCCGGCGCCCGGCCCGCCGACGCGCTTCCTCTGTGCGACAACCGGACGCTCGGCCTGATCGCCTCTTTCCAGCGCACCATCATTGACGATCTCCGGCAGAAGACCTTCGCGGCGGCGGAGACTTTCGGCGCTTCCTGCCTGCTGGTCTCCGGGGGGGTGGCCGCAAACCGGGAGCTGCGCGTCCGCTTTACCGGGGAGGCGGTTGCGCGCGGTCTGCCCATCGCCTTTCCCTCGCCGGCTCTTTCCACCGATAACGCGGCGATGATCGCCGCCGCCGCGTGGCCGAAGCTGCTGGCGAGGGACTTCGCGGCCCTCGATCTTACCGCGGAAGCCTCCATGGCCCTGGGGGAATCTATGGAAAGGAGAGCCGGGAGCGAATGATTCTCAAAATCGTAACCGCCGGAGACCCCATTCTGCGGGCGCCGAGCAAGCCCGTGAGCGCCGGGAAGATCCGGCAGCCGGAGATCCAGAGCCTCATCGACCTGATGCGCGAGACCATGCGCGAGGCGCCCGGCGTGGGGCTGGCGGCCCCCCAGATCGGCCGCTCCCTGCAACTGGCCGTCATCGAAGACCGGGAGGAGACCCTGCGCGAGCTGCCCCCCGCACAGCTTGCAGAACGCGAGCGGAAGCCGGTGCCGTTCCACGTGATTGTGAACCCCAAGCTCAAGCTGGAATCCGCGCCCGAGCTGGAATTCTACGAAGGCTGCCTAAGCCTGCCCGGCCTGCTGGCGCTGACGCCGCGAGCCCGTCAGGTGACGGTGGAGTGCCTGGATCATCGGGGAGAGCCGCGAATCATCCGCGCCTCCGGCTGGTATGCGCGCATTCTTCAGCATGAAATCGATCATCTCCATGGCGCTCTCTATATTGACCGCATGCGCAGCCGGAGCCTGACTTCGGTGGACAACTATATGCGCCATTGGAAGGACAAGAGCGTCGCCCAGGCGCAGAAGCTGCTCGAATAGCTGCGGCAATCGCTCCGGAAAGGGCTCCGGGCGGCCTCCCGCCGCGATGCCCGCCGGAGCCCCTTCCGAGCCTGTTTCTGGACCCCGGGTCAAGCAGACGGTACCATACTCTCGGGGCGGGCCTTTCGCGGAAGCTGAGCGCCAGCGGTCCACCCGCCAAATCCATACCGCCGGCGCCGCCGGAAACTTTCAAGACCGAATGACCGTCCGCCTTTTCAATACTTTGACCGCTACCGTCGAAGATCTGGTTCCGGCCGATGGCCGGGAATTGCGAATTTACGCCTGCGGCCCGACGGTTTACGACTACTGCCATATCGGCAACTTCCGCACATTTCTGCAGATGGACGTGCTGCGCCGCTTCCTCCGCCAGCAGGGCTACCGCCTGCGCCACGTGATGAACGTCACCGACGTGGACGACAAGATTATCCGCAACGCCGCGGAGGCCGGTCTGGCCATCGGCGCCTACACCGCGAAATACGAGAAGGCGTTTTTTGAAGACATGGAGGCCTTAGGCTGCGAACGGCCGGAGGTCGTCGCCCGCGCAACGGAAAATATTCCCGAGATGATCGCGTTGGTCGATCGCCTGGCGGAAAAGGGCCTGGCGTATCGGACCGGAGACGGCTCCTGGTACTTCCGAATCGCAGGCTTTCCCGGCTACGGGAAGCTCTCGAAGAAGGACTTTACAGGGCTGAACGACGGGGCGCGCGTCGATGTGGACGAATATGACAAGGACTCGGCCCGCGACTTCGCGCTGTGGAAGGCGGCCAAGCCGGGAGAGCACTTCTGGGACCTGAATTTGGGGCCGGGCCGGCCGGGCTGGCATATCGAATGCTCGGCCATGGCGATGAAATATCTGGGCGAGAGCATCGATCTGCACGCGGGTGGCGAGGATCTGATGTTCCCGCACCACGAGAATGAAATCGCGCAATCCGAGTCGGCCAGCGGAAAGATCTTGTCCCGTCACTGGATGCATGTGCGCTTTCTTCTGGTGGAAGGCAGGAAGATGTCGAAGTCCGAGGGGAACTTCTTCACCCTCCGCGATCTTCTCCTCAAAGGGCATAAGGCCTCCGCCATCCGGTTCCTGCTCATCTCGGTTCCCTACGGACATCCGCTGAACTTCAAGCAAGATGGTTTGATCGAATCGGCCAACGCCGTCGAGCGTCTGCGGACATTCGCCCAGAGGCTGCGCGGGGGCGGCTTTGCCGAGGGCCGGGACGCCGCGCTGGAAGATCTGGCCCAGCGGACGCAGGAGAGCTTCCGCGAGGCGCTGGCCAACGATTTGAATACCGCCGAGGCGCGGGCGGCCATCTTTGAAATGGCCCGCACGGCGAATTCGGCCGCGGATGCCGGGAGCCTGCGCGCCGGAAACGTGCCTGCGATGCTGGAGGCCTTGCGCCAGTTCGATGAGATCTTCTGCGTGCTCGAGGACCGCGACGCGGAAATCACCCGGAGAGCGCTGGAATGGGGCCAGGCGGAAGGCCGGCTCGACCGCGCGGCCCTTCAGCTTCAGGAGGAGCTTTCTCTGGACGAGCACCGGATTGAAGCTCTGGTGGCCGAGCGGGAGCAGGCCCGCCGCTCCCGCAACTTCGCCCGCAGCGACGAGATCCGCAGCCATTTGGCCGCCAAAGGGATCCTGATTGAGGACACCCGGGATGGAGTTCGCTGGAGGCGCCGCTAAGACTCGGGGATTCCCCTTGGCCCGGCGGTCCGGCGCAGCCAGGGCGGCCCTCCATGCTACCCTAAAGGGGAAGGAGGGCTGTAGCATGCGCATGTATCCATGCCCGGAGACGCGATCGTTCGAGAGCGCG
>JAJYZK010000019.1 GCA_021799945.1 Acidobacteriota bacterium | reverse complement strand
CCCGTTTGGCGATACCATGAACGCAGTCGATCATTCCAGACAATGAGCCCGGGCGATCGACCCGGGCAATTCATCGAGACAATGAATCGAGGCGACAGCCGATGAAGCTGCGGCGCACCATCCAAAAGCTTCTGCGCCGGTCCCATCTTCCGCGCCGACGCCGCCCGGCCTTCGGCCGCATTCAGGACGAAATGCTGGCCCGCACCCGGGCCTTTGCCTCAGCCCGTAGCATCGAAACTCGCAGCGGCGGCTTTTTGCTGCTCTTCCGATCCCTCTGGACCGGCTCCAATGAGCGCGCCTTCACCGTTCGGCTGCTGCTCTGGATCCGGCTGCTGGAGCGGAACGACCGCCTGCGCCTCGATTTTCAGGAGAACTTCCAGGCCATGCTCGGAGAGCTGGAATCCCGCTCCCTGTTGACCGAAGCGGGCCTGCCCGTCCGCCATGCCCTTTTTGCGGAAGGCCTGCGCCGCCTCTTCCAGAAGCTGCTGCCCTCGGCGCGCTCCGAGGCCGACAGCTCGCGGCTGGTGGTCTCGCTTTTCTCCACACCCCGCGATGTGGAGCGCTTTCTGGATCTGCCGCAGGCGACCTTCGAACGCTTGCGCAATCTCTGCTTCCCGGCCGGGGATGGCGGCTCGACGGCGAGCGCCGCACATCTGCTCTCCGGCCTGCGCCAGGCTCTCCGCCTGCTGGCCCTGCGCACCGCCGGCCGTGGCGTCTCCCCGGCGATTCTGGAACGGCGGACCGAAAACGCGCATGAGGATTCTCCCTTCTTTCATCTCCATTTCGCCACCGATGCGCTGGCGGAGGCCGCCGATCCCGGCTCCATGGAAGCCGCGTATCAGAACTGGGCCGCCTGCGTACAGCGCTGCCGGGAGGATTTAGAAATCGTCCACCAGACCATGGAGCGGGCCGGCGTCAGCGCCGACCTCATGCTGGATCTGCGCAGCATCGAAATGAATCTGACGAGAATGTCGCGGCTGGCCGATGTGCTGGCCGGCGCCCCGCCGGCCGCCGCCCCGCTCGCCCTGCGCGAGCTCTTGAACCAGCTCATCGCCGCGCGGCTGGAAGACAAGCGCATCTCCTCCCTGCTCCGGCAGAACCTCACGCTGCTGGCCCGCAAAACCGTGGAGCGGACCGGGCGCAGCGGAGAACACTACATCGCAACCAATCACCGCCAATACCTGCAAATGTGGGCGGCGGCGCTGGGCGGAGGCCTGCTCACCGTTTTCACCGTCGCCCTCAAGCTGCGGATCGTGGCGGCTCACTTTCCCCCTTTTATCGACGGTCTTTTCTCGGGAACGAACTATGCGGTCAGCTTCATCCTGCTGCAGGTCTTCGGGCTGACCCTGGCCACCAAGCAGCCCTCCGCCACAGCCGCCACTCTGGCCGGCATCGTGCGCCGCAACCGCGGCGTCGCGCGCTGGTCCAAGATCGCGGACTTCACCGCTTTGATCACCCGAACGCAACTGGCCACCGCAATCGGCAACATTGTCGCCGTCTGCGTCGGGGCCGTGGCCCTGGAGCGCTTATGGCGCATCGTTTTCTCTCAGTCCTATCTGCCGGCCCGGAGCGCGCGGCGGGTGTATGAAACGCTGCACCCGTTTACTTCGGGCACCGCCTTTTACGCAGCCCTGACCGGAGTCATCCTTTGGCTCGCCGCCCTCATCGGCGGCTGGTGCGAGAACTTCGCTCTCTATCACCGCATCGCGGAGGCCGTCTCGCAGCACCCCTACGGCTTCCGCCTGGGACGGCCCAGAATGCAGGCCTTCGCCCGATGGCTGGAGGCCAACCTCGAGGGCTGGAGCGCCAGCATCGCGCTCGGATATCTGCTGGGCTTTACGCCCGCGGTCGGAGACTTCTTCGGCATCCCGCTGGATGTGCGCCACGTCACCTTGACTACGGGAACGCTGGCCCTGGCCGCCGCACGGTACGGCGCCAGCTCCTTCGGCCACCACTGGTTCTATTTCGCGGTGGCCGGCATCGGCATCACGTTCGTACTGAACCTGGGCGTCAGCTTCTCCATCGCCTCGTTTGTCGCTTTGCGCGCTTACGATGTGGGCGCCCGAGAGCAACTGCAACTGCTGCGTTACGTTCTGGGCCGTTTGTTCCGCTCTCCGCTCAAGTTCTTGCTCCCGCTGGATGGCCAACGAAGCCCCGACGACGAACCCTCCGAAATCTTCGAAAAGCGGTAGTGTCCTGTCTCTGAAGTTCGCAGAACAAAGGAACTGTCATCTGAGCGGAGTTTGGCCGGCTTTTGGGCCAAACGGAGTCGGCCAAACGGAGTCGAAGGATCTATGGTCGTTCTGCAACGAATTTCCGATTCGCCACACGAGTGTGGCGCCCCCGAAGTTCGCAGCATACATGGAGGCTGGACTGCTATACGGGAATCGTTGAAAAAGCAGATCCTTCGCTGCGCTCAGGACGACAAGGATTCTATGGCGAATTTCGGAGACAGGACAGCAGGAGTTTGTTGAAAAACGCGCCGAAGCGCCGAGCGAGGCGCAACAGGATGTGCGCCTGTCCATCGAGCTAGACAAGGAATTGGATCTTGTTTCGGCCCAAAATCCGCTTTTCAACAGACTCCATAGGCCGGCCGGAGCGGTCCGCGGCGGAGCCGGATCGTTTTCAGCCGCCGCCGGTCTTCGTTCTGGCGATGAGCCACTCCGCCAAGCGGTCCTGCGCCGCCCGCGCTTCCTCGGGCGTCCAGGCCCGCAGTCCGGCGCCGCTTCGCATCCCGCATCTCCCCTGCTCGATCAGGACCTCCAGCAGGGCCGCCGGCTGCTGGGAGTTGTCGAGATGCGGGAACAGCGTGCGATGCACATCCCGGGTCAGCTCCAGCCCTATCAGGTCGGCATTCTCCATGGGGCCCAGTACGGGCAGGCGCAGTCCGAAGCCTTGCTTCACGACGGTGTCGATGGTCTCGGCGTCGCAGACCCCGGTCTCCACCATGGCCAGGGCTTCGCGCCACATGGCATGTTGAAGACGGTTGCCGATAAAGCCGGGCAAATCGCGATTCACGCGCACCGGACGCTTGCCCGCCGCATGCAGGATCGCAAAGGTCCGCTCAAAAACATCGGGCGAGGTAAAGCGCGTGCGCACCACTTCCACCAGCGGCACGAGGTGCGGCGGATTCCACCAATGCGTGCCCAGCAGTCGGCTCCTGGCCTGTCCGCTCAGGGCGCTTCCGATGTCCGTGATGGGAATGGCGGAGGTGTTGCTGGCCAGAATGGCGGTTGGCGGAGCCGCTTCCGCCACCTCTCGAAACAGCGCCACCTTGAGTTCCGGCTTCTCGGGGACTGCTTCAAAAATGAGATCCGCCTGGGCGACGGCGCCCTTCACCGATTTCTCGAGCCTGATTCGAGACAGGACGGGACCGGACTCCCGATCAAGCTGTTGCAGATTCCTGGCGATTCGGGCCGGGGCCTGACCCAGAGTGGAGGCGCTGGCATCCGTCAGCGTCACCGGGTGACCCGCGGAGGCAAACACCTGGGCAATCCCGTGGCCCATGAGTCCGGCGCCAATCACCGCAACCTGAGTGATCTCGCTCACAAATCCTCCAAGTCCCTTTCAGCCCTTCGGGCGGCGAGAACCGAGCCGTCTGAGCGTGGCATCGCGGGACCGACCATGACTCCTCTCGGCCTGCTCGTTGGGATCATTGATCGAATCAATGACCGGTCAGGCGCCAGAGCGCGCTTCGCCTCGCATGGATCGTCCCTCAACGAGTTTCTCTCAGCGCCGAACCGCCGTCACCAGGCCTCCATTCACCGCATATTGCGCGGGCCTTCCCTCCAGCACGCGGGCGATATCTTCACAGACGGCTTTGGTCACGCGACCCTGGGCTTCCCGCGTAAACGCAGCGATATGCGGCGTAAGAATCACATTTGGAAGCAGCTCAAGCTCTCCGCGCGCCGGGGGCTCGGCGCCGCGCACATCCAGCGCCGCGCCGGCGATTCCTTTTCTCTTGAGCGCTTCCAGAAGATCGGCCTCACACACCACCTCGCCGCGCGCCGTGTTGACGAAATAAGCGGTCGGCTTCATTTTCCTGAAACCTTCCGCGTTCAGCAGTCCCGCGGTCTGCGGCGTTGCGGGCAGGTGGCAGGACACGACATCGGCCCGCGTCAGAAGCTCGTCCAGCGCCACAAGTTCCGCCCTCAGCTCGCTGAGATACACATTGTCCGGGCCGAGAAACGGGTCATACGCCAGGATCTTCATTCCAAACGCCTGCGCCCGTTTTGCTGTCAGATACCCGATCTTCCCGGCCCCGACAATTCCCAGGATCTTCCCGTACATCTCGACGCCGGGAAATTTCTGCCGGCTCCACCGGCCGTCTCTGGTGTCCTGGTCGGCAGCGGGAATGGAGCGCGCCAGAGACAACATCAGCCCGATCGCCAGCTCCGCCACGCTGATCGCATTCTGGTCGGGAGTGTAGGTGACCAGGATGCCGGATTTGCTCGCAAATGCGACGTCTACGTTATCCAGGCCGACTCCCGCGCGCCCCACGACGATCAGGGCGGGCGCCGCAGCCAGCAGCTCGGAGGTGACGAGGGTCTGGTTGCGCACGAGGATGGCCCGAAATTCTTTGATCCGCTCGGCGAGCTCCGCGGCGTTTTTCCATAATTCCGGCAGGAAGGCTACGTCGAATCGCGCGCGGAGCGCATCGACCGCCGCTCCATGGATGCTCTCGGTGATCAAGACGTCCCGCATACTTACCCCAACGCCTCGTCCCCGTTGAAGGAGACGTTCAGGCGTAAGCACCACTGCTGAAGTTCGGCCAAAGTTCCCGGAGAGAGCGCGATGCCGTGCGCGGCGCTTCTCTGCTTATTCCTTGCGGAGCGCTCCCCGGGAACAAGAATCTCTTCCACGCCCGAACGCCTTCTGGAAGCCTTGATGGCGTCGATTGTCCCGTCGATCCGACGGAGAAATTCCTTCACATCGAGGAAGGCCGCGATGTTGAGCAGACAGAGGAAATGGCCGACGTCCTGCTTGCGGTCCAAATCCTTGTACATGGAGCCGATCCCAGGGCCGATGGCCGCGCCCGATAAGACGCTGCTGAAGACTTCGACCATCAAGGCAAGGGCATAGCCCTTATGGCCGGCCATGGTCAGCACGGAGCCCAGCAGCGCCTCCTGCGCATCCGTTGTCGGCTCGCCTTCACGATCCACCGCCCATCCGAGCGGAATGGGCGCATTCGCCTTTTGCGCGGCAAGAATATTCCCGCGGGCGACCACGGAGGTCGACAGGTCTATCTTGACCGGGAACCCTTTGCCGGTGGGGAATGACGCGGCGATGGGATTCGTGCCGAAAAACGGCCGGCATCCGCCCTCCGGCGACATCGCCGGCTCGCCGCCGGTCATAGCCAGCAGGATGTAACCTCGTTGCGCAGCCAGGTTGCAGTAATACGACAACGCTCCGAAATGCTGCGAGTTCCGGATGGTGGCCGCCGCAATTCCGTTCTCTTCCGCCAGGGGAAAGAGCAGATCCAGAACTCTTCTGGCTTGGACTTGACCCAGGCCATTCGCGGCGTCGACCGACAAAATGCTACCCGTCCGGCGATCGACGACAAGTTTCGCATCGGGGGCGATGAGCCCCATTTGTATCCGCTGCAGGTAGATGTTCAGGCGGGAAATTCCGTGGGTTGTTATGCCTTGCATCTCCGCATCGACAAGAGATTCGGCGAATATTCCGGCATCCTCCGCCGGAACTCCAGCGGCCTTCGCCAATTTCGCAATCAACGTCTGAAGCCGCTCTTGGGAATAGAGACACATGGCCAGGTTTCTCAAATGCGCTCGAACAGCCTTCGGAAGCGGGCCAACCGTCCGTGGCTGAGTACGATTTGCGCCACAAACCTGACCACGGAACCGATCGATCGGCTGGATTCGCGCTGCCCGCGCGCCTCCGCCGTCGTCAAACTTCACCCCGGCTGCTACGCGCTGCGGTAGAGCTTCGTCAATACAAATTCACGATGCCCCAATGCCTCGGCCGCCGTAAGCCGTCCATTGGCGGTTCGAACGACCATATCGATTAAAGCGTCTCCGGCCTGGTCGAGGGTCATTTCGCCCTGCAAGATTTTAGAGACGTCTAAATCGATATGCTCCTTCATGGTGGCCACCGTCTTGGGGTTGCCGGAGAGTTTGACGACCGGCTCGATCGGATTGCCGATCACATTTCCCTGTCCGGTGGGAAACAGATGAAGGACCGCTCCCGAGGCGGCCCACAGCGTCACCGCCTCCGCCGCCGCGCTGGAGGTGTCCATAAACCATAGGCCGGGGCCGCCGGGAGCGGCGGCCGGCTTCAGGCAGCCCACGAATTTCGTGCGTTTCCCCAGTTTTTCCACGTTGCCGAGCGCCTTTTCTTCAATGGTCGTCAGGCCGCCGGCGATATTTCCCTTGGTCGGCTGCGATTCCGACAGGTCGTCTTTCTTCTGGCGGAAGACCAGATCCGTGTAATCTTCAAAGGCGGCGAGAAACTCCTTCCGAACCGCATCGGTAGCGGCCTTTCCGGCAACGATGTGTTCCGCGCCGGTCAATTCGCTGGTCTCTCCGAAGGAGGCCACTCCGCCGGTCTCGCAATGCTTGTCGATGACATTCCCCACCGTCGGGCAACTGGCCAGGCCGGTGGTCGTGTCGGATTCGCCGCATTTGACGCTGATGTAGAGTTCGCTCAGATCGCACTCGCTTCGCTGTAGCTCCGATGCCCACTGCACATATTCCTTCGCTCGATAGGAGGCCTCGGCGATCGTGCGGATATCTCCCTTGCCTTCGATGGAGAACCCGGAGACCGGCTTGCCGGTTTTGGCGATGCCGTCCACAATCCGTTGCGTCCAGCCCGGCTCGATGCCGATCACCACCGCCGCCGCAACGTTGGGATTGGCGCCGGTCCCGATCATGGTGCGAAAAAACAGATCCAGATCTTCGCCGAACTGCAGCCGGCCATACGCATGGGGCAGCGCCAGAGCGCCTTTGATGTTGCTCGCCACAGCCTCGCAGGCGGCGTTGGAGATATCGTCGACCGGCAGGATGACGACATGGTTTCGAACGCCGACCCGGCCGTTCTCGCGACGATAAGCAACGATCTTGTGTTTGGCCATGCTTACGCCCACCTTTGAGTTTTGAGATTATGCACATGAACGAGCTGGCCGCGCTGGATCGGCTGAACGACCCTGCCGATTGCGCACCCGTATTTGGTGACCGTGTCGCCAACCGCAAAATCCTTCAGGGCGAGCTTGTGGCCCAGCGGTATGTTCTCCGTCGCTTTCGCCCGTAGAGTCTGATTGGTTGTCAAATTGAGTCCGGCGCAGTCGGAACCGGCTTCGAGATCCGTCACCGCCACGCCAACCGTGTCCGCTTCATCATGCACAAGAAAATGGATCATGTCTCCCGGCCCTCTTTCTCCTGTATTCCGGCGCTTCAAATGTCAGATGCCGCCGATGGAAACGTGCTTCGTCTCTAAAAAAGCCTCCAGGCCTTCGGACCCCAGCTCCCGCCCCCAGCCGCTTTGCTTCACGCCGCCGAAAGGGGCTTGACTGACGGTCGGCGCCCCGTCGTTGATCCCCAGCGTCCCGGCTTCGATTTGCTCGCTGAGTCGGAAGATGCGGCCCAGGTCGCGGGTCATGGCATACGCGCTCAGACCGTACGAGGAGCGATTGGCGCGCCCGATGACCTCCTCCTCCGTTTCGAAGCGGGTCACCGGCGCCACGGGCGCGAAGGTCTCCTCGGTCATGCATAAGGCGCCGTCGTCCATTCCCTCGATGACGGTAGGCTCCAGAAAATATCCCGGACTTCCAGCCAGACGCCTGCCGCCCGTCAGTATCCTTCCGCCATGGTTCGCCGCATCTTCAATCTGCGCGAGCGCGCCATCCAGGGCCTGCTGGTTGATCAGCGGCCCCACATCCACGCCTTCCTCCAAACCCGGACCTGCCCTCAGCGATGCGACTGCGCCGACAAATCTGCCCAGAAACTCCCGATAGATCGTATTCTGCACATAGATGCGATTGGCCGCGATGCAGGACTGACCGGTGTTTCGAAACTTGGCGATGAGGGTTTGCTGGACCGCTCGATCCAGATCGCAGTCCTCGAAGACCATCAAGGGCGCGTGTCCGCCTAACTCCAGGGAAAGTGGCTTGACCGAGTCGGCGGCGCCCCGCAGCAGATCCTTGCCCACCTTGGTGGATCCGGTAAAGCTGATTTTTCGACAGATTGGGTTGGTCAAAAGCGCCTCGCCGATCATGGCTGCCTGGCCAATGGCCAACTGGAACACGCCAGGCGGGACCCCGGCTGACTCCAGACACTCCGCCAGCGCAATCGCGCACAACGGCGTCTGCGACGCGGGCTTCAAGATGACGGGGCAGCCGGCGGCCATCGCCGGCGCGATTTTTCGGACGGCGAGAACCAGCGGGAAATTCCAGGGAGCGATCGCGCCGACAACGCCTATGGGGGTTTTCACCACCAGATGCCGCTTGCCCGGCGCATGGTGCGGGACGGTCCGCCCACTCCCACGGCGCGCTTCCCCGGCGAACCAGCGCAGGTGGTCCTCCGACATGTCCACCTCGCCCTTGCTCTGGGCGAGGGGCTTTCCGTTTTCCAGGGTGATGGTGCGCGCGATCTCGTCGCGGCGTTCTTTCAACCGGTCGGCGGCCCGATGCAGCAACTCCCCGCGCTCCTTCGCCGTCTGTCCCCGCCACGATGGAAATGCGGCCTCCGCGGCATCCAAGGCCGTTTTCATGTGTTCGCGGTCGATCGCACACACCCGGGCAAAAACCTGCGCAGTGGCGGGATTCACGATCTCGATTTGACGGTCCGTTGCGATCCATTGGCCATTCAAATAGGCCCGGCGCGTTCTCTCCCGATCGATGCTCATTCCGATACCCGAACCTTTATAACCCGCGAAATCGGAAAGCGGAAACCCCTTGCCCGCGATCAGCCCGCCCACCTGGGAATGAACTTGCCCTGCCTCGACAACAAGGCGCTCCGCCGGAACCGCTGCCGGACCCTAGGGATGCCATCGAATATGCAGAAGCCGGGCAAGCCTGCGAAAGGTCTCCGCCCGGCTTCCGTAATGCAGCAGGACGTGATGCGGCATGCCGGCGTGGAGCAGTCCGTCGAAACGCCCGGGAACATCGCCGCCCGCAACCTCGACCAGCAGACTGTTGCCGGTGACTTTACGCCGTGGCCGGATGGATCGCCCTTCAAACGCCGTCATGTGGTATTCGTTGTCGCAACGCCATAAGCGCGAAATCGTGACAGGCTGGTCCGGCCGCAGGGGTCCATCGACGACCAGGGGCTTCACGATATTGAAATGCGCGCCCAGGGTCGGACCCTCCTCGCCGCCGAGGTCGCAGCACATGTCCAACGGCGCCATCCCGGGATGCCAGAAGAAGACGGTGGAGGCATCGTGTTCGAGCCAGTCGGTCAGGAATCCCGGCCCGATGCCGAGCGAAGCGCCCATCAGGCTGCCGATCGATCCATCGACATCGCCTTCAATGGCCACTGCATAGCCCTCGGCGCTCAGCCGGGAAACCGCCAGGTACGGCCATTGTCCTAATAGATTCGGAAGCTCCGGCCAACACTGCAGGGCGAGCGCGTGCAGGCTCTCTTCCTGCATCAGGTCAAGCATCGCGAGATAGCACCGGGAATTCACGTCCAACGCATCCTCCGCGACATTCACCGGCCGCAGACCCAACGCGCGGACGCGCTGCACATCTTTCTCCACCCTTTCTTCAGGAATCGCGCGAACGCGTTCTATATATTGCGGAAGGCTGAGCGGGTGGAGCTGAACGCCGACGGTCCGGCGCAACAGAAAAGGATCGGCGGCGAGATCGATGAACCCCGGCGCATGAGCGCCCACAACGCCGACCTTGGCCTGGCGCAGGAAACGAAACGTATAACAGAGGGCGATCGCCCGCATCAGCTCCGCCATCACTGCGGCGCTTTCCGCTTCTCCATACACGAACTCAAAGGGATGGCCCGCCTGGCGCAGAACCGAAGCCCATAGGTGCTGGCCGACCAGCGAACAGGAGCTTACCTTTCCATCCCCGGGACGCTCCGGCGTGGCCCACAGCACCACGGGATCAGGCCAATGCTGGGCAATGGTAAGGGCAAGCTGGCCATTGCCGATCGAGGGTTGCAGCACAACCAGGACATCGCACCCGGCTTCGCGGATCCGTTCGAGGGTCGAGTGCAGCGTCTGGTCGTCCACCACCGGTTGGTCGGCTCCGACCCAGGCGAAGCCCTGGTCCTTCAACGCGGCGAGGCTGCGGCGACAGACGATCTGGTTCCACTCCTGATCGAAGCCGGGACGTTTGCGCCCGAGAATCAGGACCCCAAGCTGGGTCGTGGAAGCGCTGCGAGAGAACTTCTGCATTCTAGGAAGCTCCAGAGGCGCCCACGCTGGACCGGAACGGCGAGTGGGGCCGCATCAAATCGCCAATCAGCGGTTGAACGTATTTGAGAAAGCTTTCATTCACCGAGGTTGCCGCCTCCGAAAGCCAGGCTGCCGGAATAGGCCGCTCTTTTCCGGCAACGTCGCTCAAGGGAGCCAGGCTATATCCGCGGTCTTCATCTTGCGGTAAGGGGAGCAGACAAACCATCTGATCCGTATGTCCGTCGAGTACAGCGCGAACGCCGACCCGACCCACCAGCTCCGCGTCTTTGAGGTCCTGGACCGATGCGTGAAGCATGGAGGATCTTCCCAGCAATCCGGGCTTTTCGCTGCGGCAGCGAATTTTCAACCGGCGCGCAACGACCCCCGCCAAAAACTCCCCGACTCCGCCGGTCAGCGGCCGCTGGAGAGCGTCGGCCTGCGCCGGGTCGGTCGTTTCGTAGACCAGATCGCCGCTCGTGCTGCGAAGACCTTCGGAAACCACCACGACGGCCCATCCCAGCCGGGTGACGACGCGGTCCAGATCGGAGAGGAAGCCTTCCATATCGAAGGGCCGCTCCGGCAAGTAGACCAGGTGGGGAGCATCCTCCGGCTCGCACTTGGCGGCCACCGAGGCGGCGGCCAGCCAGCCGACGCTTCTGCCCATGGTTTCAAAAATCGAAACCGGCTGGGGAAGAGAACGAACATCGGCCCCCAGATCGCACGCGGACTGCGCGACATACCGCGCCGCGCTGCCGTAACCGGGACAGCGGTCCGTTCCCGCAATGTCGTTGTCTACGGTCTTCGGAATGCCAATGATTTGAATCTCATAGCCGGCCTCCCGGCAAGATCGGCTGACAACTTGCGCTCCCTGCATGGAGCCGTTCCCGCCGATGAGCAATAAGTGGCGAACGCCCAGACGGCGCAGGTTTTGAACGATGAGAACCAAATCAGCCGGCGACGGTTTGGAGCGGGAGGAACCCAGGGCCGCGCCGGGACTCATGCGAAGCCGCTCCATCTCTTCGCGGGTCAGTTCGCTCAAATCGAACGCGTCACCGCGCGCCAGGCCCGCCATGCCCCACCGGGCGCCGAAGACACGCCCGATTCTCTTGTCGCGGCGGGCTTCCTCCAGAATGCTGGCGAGCGTGGCGTTCAGGACTGGAGTGGGACCGCCGGCTTGCGCCACCAGGAGATTTTCCGCCGTCATTCCCTCCGCCCCGCTCTCAATTCCCGTGCAGCAGTCCCATCCGCCAACCCCTCGCCTGGAGGCTGGCAGGTTCTTCTCATCCGCTGAGTACTGTTCCAGCCTGATTCGAATAGGATTGCCGAGCGGATGGCGATCGCTTCCGCAGCGAACAGCAGGGAAAGCCCCTTCCCGACGCAACGCAGTCTACAAGCTGCCGGCGCCGATTGTCAAAAATCCTGCGCATGGATGAGACGTTTCCTCGCGATCTACTCGATCGCCCGCTAACTTTGCGGCGCCGTCAATCCCGTGCGATCAATTGACACCTATCTTGGGGCAACCATATATTCGGTTGTGGTTTGCCGGCGCGGAGATGCGCACTGCATCCCGCACGAGCAGGAGACGAAACCGCCATGCCGCTCAAGCGCAGTCCCGGAAAAATCGCCGGGCTGAAAGCGGTGTCGGATCCACGTGGCGTCATTGCCGCCGCGGCCATGGATCAACGCGGCCTGTTGAAGGCTATGCTGGCGCAGCACATGGGCGCGGAAGCCCCGCCCGACTCCCCGTCCGATTCCATGCTGGTGCAGTTTAAGGAGCTGGTGACGGAGGCGCTGACCAGGCACGCCTCCTCCATTTTGCTCGACCTGCAGTATGGGCTCCCGGCGGCGAAGCGCCGCAATGGCAAGGGACTGCTGCTGGCCTATGAACACGCTGGATATAGCGTCGATCACCCCGAGCGCCTGCCGACCGCGACCGAAGGATGGTCCGTGCTTCGCGTGAAAGAGGCGGGGGCGGATTGCGTCAAGATTCTGCTCTACTACACCCCGTTTGAGCGGGCGTGGATCAACGAACAAAAACACGCATGGGTGGAGCGGGTGGGAGCGGAATGCCGCGCCCATGATATCCCGATGTTTCTGGAGTTCATCGGATACGACGTGCATGGAGAGGACGAAAAAGGGCTGGCGTATGCCCGCCGCAAACCGGAAATCGTAATCCGCTCTATGCAGGAATTCAGCCGGGAAAGATATTTGGCCGACGCTCTGAAGGTGGAAGTTCCCGTACAGATGCAGTTTGTGCAAGGAGCTCAGGCCTGTCGAGGAGAGAGTGCGTACACGCGTTCCGACGCCTTGGCGATCTTCCGGGAAGCGGCTTCCTTCACAACCTTGCCGTTCGTTTATCTGTCCGCGGGGGTCAGCAATGCGGTCTTCCTCGAAACCCTGGAGCTTGCCGTGGAGAGCGGAGTGGATTTCAACGGGGTGCTCTGTGGACGCGCCACCTGGCAGGACGGCGCGCGAATTTACGCCCGGGAGGGCGCCGAGGCCTGTAAGGATTGGCTGAACACCAAGGGCGTTGAAAATATCCAGCGAGTGAACGAAGCGCTCAAGTTCGCCCACCCGTGGTATGACAAGCTCGGCGTAGAAGCCCCGGCGCCGGCGTAGTCCGCTCCGCGCCAGACGCCGGCGAAAAGGGCGCTTGATGCAACGACGCCAGAGCGCTTTCACGGATAAGGCGCTGCTTGGACGCTCCTCGTAAGAGCCTGCGGCGCACAAGGACGCCAAACGCCAGGCGGAGGCTTGATTGCCGGGCAGTAACCCAAAGATCGAGGCGCCGACTGTCGAATCAGTCCTCCGCCAGACCTCCCGTCGCCGCTGGGTCATTCTTGCGCTGATCTTTACCGTTACCGTCATCAATTTTATCGATAGGCAAACGTTGTCCGTGCTCGCTCCCGTGCTGCGGGCGACCTACCATCTCTCAAACGAGGCCTACGGAAGAATCGTCGCGGCCCTGCAATTCGGCATGATGTCCGGCGAATTCCCGATGGGATGGCTGATGGACCGCATCGGAGCGCGCCTCGGTCTGACGGCCGCCGTGCTTTGGTGGTCGGCGGCCACCGGCGCCCAGGCATTCACCCGGACGGGAATACAACTGGGAATCACCCGCTACTGGATGGGGACGGGCGAGGCCGGCAATTACCCCGGAGGAATGAAGGCGCTGTCCCGCATATTTTCCCGCGAACAGCGGACGCTCGCCATCGGCATCTTCAATAGCGGCAGCATGATTGGGGCCACCATCGCGCCGCCCCTGATTGTATTCCTGATGCAAACCTACGGGTTCCGCGCGGCATTCCTGGCGCCCGCGCTCCTGGGGGCGATCTGGGCGCCGATATGGTGGTCTCTTCATCCCCGCCATCAAACGTCGGGCTCTTCGGATGGGGGCTCGTCGGATGGACCCCTTCGCACACCCTTGACCGCACTGCTGAAGCAGTCCTCCGCATGGGCGGTCATGCTGTGTCGATTCTCGATCGGCCCAGTCATTCAGTTCTACTGGTACTGGATCCCGAGCTATCTTTACAGTTTTCGCCATATGTCGCTTACCCAGATCGGGTTTCTCGCCTGGATCCCTTTCTTCCTCGGAGATACCGGCGGGGTGCTCGGCGGATGGACGGCCGGGTGGCTGCAAAGGCGAAAGATCTCGATCTACAGGGTGCGCCAGATCACCATGTATAGCAGCAGCCTGCTGTGCATGACCAGCCTGACCGTGCCGTACCTGAACAACGCGGCCGCCGCCTTAATTACGTTAGGCGTCGCCATCCTGGCGCACAATTTTCTCTCTGCAAACATGTTCGGCGCCATCACCGATTTATATCCCGATCATACGGTCGGGCGCGCAACCGGCCTCACGGGCGTTGCAGGGGGGTTAAGCGGGCTGCTATTCCCATTGCTCACCGGGGCCCTGGTGGACCATATCTCGTATACGCCCGTATTTTTCCTGATTGCCTTTATGCCACTGATGGGAACGCTGGCGCTGTTTATCCTGGGAAAGCAATATCGATCCTCGCCGACTTTGTCTCCGCAAAACCTGTCCGGCAGCGAGTTGCAGTAATCGCGAACGGGAGACCATGCGCCGAGAAGAGCGCGAGGGCGGCGCTGAAGGTCAACGCGCGGCGCTGGCCTGCTGTCTGCTCCATGCCTCCTCGAAGGTGCGCTGCGCATGACTGACGAAGCGCCGATATCCAACAGGGTCGATAAAGACTCGAGGGCCTTCTTGGGGATAGCGCTGGAGTTTGGCGAGCATATCGAAGTAGCTCCCGTGCGCCCCAAGGAAAACCTCACAGGGCAGAGACTGCAACAGGGCAAATGTATGTTTGAAATCCTGGACGATGCCGGGGTAGCTTACGGGGTGGTTCGGGCTGGCGACGAAATGGTACTCCGACCAGAAGCCGACCCCGCCCACGATGACGATATTGCGCAACGTTCCCGCCGGATCGCCGGGAATATGGGCGCGCAACGTCCACGTGGTGCAGCCGCGCGTATGCCCCGCGGTTTTATACCCGGTCAGCGTAACCCCGCCGAGGCTTATCGTGTCTCCGTCATGGAGAACGCGATTTACAGGAACGGGCGCGTACCTGGGGATATTGGACGATGGGGCGAGAAAATCGGTTCGGGCGCCGGTCCGAACCACGCTGACGTCGCCATCCATCACCATGTTCTTCGCATGCGTTTCGCGAATCAACTCGGCCGCGCCGGCCATGTGATCGAAATGGGCCTGACTATTGAGCAGAATCCGGATGTCCTCCCAGCGGAAGCCCAGCTTCTCCACGCTCGCCCGTATTTGCGGCGGCGAGGTGGCGAGGTTTGCATTGATGAGGATATTGCCCTGCGGGGTGACGACAAGGTAGCTGGCAAGATCGCGGCTACCCACGTAAAAGAGGTTGTCGGCGATTCGGAATGGAGCAATTGGCGTGGTCCAGTTGGGATCGCTTTTCGCTTGGGAGAGCGGGGAAATGGAGAACAAAGTGGAGAGCACGAGGAAATATAAGCGAAATCGGCGCGAAGGCATCTCTCAGGTATAGCCGCGCCCTCACGGACTTTCAACCGCCGCTTATCGGCTAACTTGGCGCTCCCGCTAACCTGGCGATCTCGATGCGCTTGGCATGATTTCACGCGCCTCGACGAATCTGGATGATGCATTGGGATTGCGCCTCGCCGCGAATCAGCGCCATGCGGAATACCCGGCGCCCGTGCGAGACACGCGACGGTCAGGCGGGAAATTCCGACGCCCCCCGCCGCGTCTCACCCGCACATGGCTTCTTGCCCGCAGTTTTTGCTGCGGTGCGGTCAATCCTTGTATGCTTGTGTCGATCTTTCACTTCACGGCGCATCTACCGCTATTCCGCGGCGCGAATAAGGACCAGGACATGGTGAATCGAAGAGATTTTATGAGGATGGGCTTACCCATCGCCGGTAGCCCCTGGTTGGCTCAACATCGTGGTTTAGCGCAGGCCATGCCGTCCCACCCATCCTTGCCGCCGACCGGCGCCGATGGGTGGATCTCGCTGCTTAACGGCCGCGACCTGAACGGCTGGTACACCATGCTTCAAAAGTCCGGTCGGGATGTCGCGGAGGATAGAAAGATGGTGGT
>JAJYZK010000377.1 GCA_021799945.1 Acidobacteriota bacterium | reverse complement strand
GGCGCGCCGGCTGGGCTCGCAGATCCCTCTTCGGGAAGGAACTCGCTGTCGCGGGTGCGCAATACCGCCTCGATGGCGGACTGCAGTGCGCGCACCTCGATCGGCTTCGACACATAGCCGTCCATGCCGGCGGCGAGGCAGCGCTCCCGGTCCCCCTTCATCGCATGCGCGGTGATGGCCAGAATCGGCATGTGCTGCGCCGTGCCTCGCTCCATCTCCCGAATCTCCGCAGTCACCGCCAGGCCATCCATCTCCGGCATCTGGATATCCATCAGAATGGCGTCGAAGCGCTGAACCCGGAGCAGGGCCAACGCCTCCACCCCGGTGGCCGCGATGGTGATGGCGTATCCGCGCCTTTCCAGAGCCCGCTTCACCACGGCCTGGTTGATCTTGTTATCTTCGGCCAGCAGAAGCTTCACCGCCTTGCCTCGGAGAGTCTGAGGAACCGGACCGGACTCCCGCCTGGAAGCCTCCTCCTTGCGCTCGCCGAGCGCAAGGGCGATGGCGGAAAGCAGCTCCTTCTTCCGCACCGGCTTGCACAGGTGCGAGCGAATACCCAACCTCTGGCAGCGCTCGATATCCCCGTGGCGGGCGACAGAGGCGATCATCATGATGGTGACGGCGGAGAGATGCTGCGCCGATCGTATCCGTTCGGAGAGCTGGAGACCGTCCATTTCCGGCATTTGCATATCGGTCAGCACCAGGTCGAAGGCGGCCTCCCCGCGGGCGGCCGCCTCCAGGGCCTGCAGCGCCTCCTCTCCGTTGGAGGCCTCCGCGCTCTCCACTCCCCACTGTTTCAGGATTCCCCGCAGCACGCGGCGATTGGTGATGTTATCGTCCACCACCAGCACGCGCAGGCCGCGCATGCTCTCCACCGCCGGCGGCGGCTCCGCCGCCGGCGCTCCGGCCCGCACGCGCAGCCGGGCGGTAAAGTGAAAGCGGGCTCCGCGCTGGGGCTCGCTTTCCGCCCAGATGCGTCCTCCCAGCATGGCTACCAGCCGCGCGCAGATGGCCAGCCCCAGCCCGGAGCCGCCGTAGTTTCGCGTCGTGGAGCTGTCGATCTGGGTGAAGGGCTCGAAGATCGACTCCAGCTTGTCGCGGTCGATGCCGATTCCGCTGTCGGCCACGGAAAACAGGACCACCCGCTCCTCCCCCTCCGCGCGCTCCACCGCGGCCCTTACGGCTATCTCCCCCCGGGACGTGAATTTGACGGCGTTGTCCACCAGATGCAGCAGCACCTGGCGTATCTTGCCCTCATCGCCCTCCACCAGCTCCGGCGTCTCCGGCGAAATCTCGCAGAGCAGCTCCAGGCCGCGTTCGTCGGCCCGCACGGAAAGGTTCTGCAGAACGCCTTCGATGCAGCCTCGAAGATCGAAATCGGCCGGCTCCAGCTCCACCTTGCCGGCCTCGATTCTGGAAAAGTCGAGAATGTCGTCGATTACCAGGAGCAGAGCATCGGCGGATTGCCGCGCCGTCTCCAGACACTCCCTCTGCTCCGGGTTGAGTTCCGTGTCCAGGGCCAGATCCGTCATGCCGATCACCCCGTTGAGCGGGGTGCGGAGTTCGTGGCTCATGTTGGCGAGAAATTCGCTCTTGGCCTGGCTGGCCACCTCCGCCTGTTCCTTGGCCCGGCGCATCTCTTCTTCCGCCCGGATGCGCTCCGCCACCTCCCTTCGCAGATCGGCGGTGCGCTCGTGAACGCGGGATTCCAACTCGTCCCGGGCCTCGACCAGCCTCCGGTCGCGCTGCTCGATCATTTCCAGCATTCCGTTGAAGGCGCGCATGAGATCTTCCGTTTCGACGCTGCCGCGCACCTCGGCGCGCAAGGAACAGTCCCCGCGAGCCGAGACCAGGGCCGCGATCCCGGCAAGCTCCTCGATCGGCCCGGTCAGCGCCCGCAGCGGGCGCAGGAAGGCCAGCCAGGCGACAGGCGCCGAAAGCAGGAGCACCAGGGCCGAGAGGATGAGGTAATCGGGCAGCAGCGAGCGGAGATACCCGAGATCCGAGACGAGGACGATGGTCCCGCTCGCGCCCCCGGCTTGCGCCAGGCGGCGGATGAAGACCAGGGAGCGGTGGCCGAAATGGATGCCCTCTTTGCCGGGGAGCGGAAGCTTCGGCGCGGGGCCATGCCCGGCGCGGCGATAGACGGCCAGGCGCCGCCCGCCTGCGTCGTAGAGGCCGGCGGCCACAATGTTCGGATCGCCCCGCAGCGGGGCCAGAGCGGCAGCGGCGGCGGCGTTACCCTCCGTCAGAGATGCGGCCCCGGCCGGCTCCAGAAGATTGGCTAAAACCTCCATCGCCCGCGTGGCGGTGGAGCGCCCGGCCTTCCACGCATAGGAGGTGTATCCGGCGCAGGCCAGACCGACGGCCAGAAGATTGGCCGACACGAGGAGCAGCGACAACTGCCGCCGGATGGGAAGGCCCTGAAACCGCGTTTTCACTGAATCTCCCTCACCTCCGACGGAACCCCGTACGGCGCTCCGCGGAGCCGGTCCGGGAGTCCGGGGATGCGGGAATGCGGGCATCCGGGAATGCGGGAATCACCCCTAGTGTCCCGAGTCGGAAGTGCGCATAACAAAGGAGCTGTCATCCTGAGCGAAGTTTGGCCGGCTTTTGGGCCAAACGGAGTCGAAGGATCTGCGGTTTTTCTGGAACGAATTTTCGATTCGCACACGAGCGCGAATCTCCACACCTTTTCCGCCGCGGCCCCTCGACTTCCCTATCGGCCGGCGCTGCGGCCGTCTTCAGGGCCGGGGAAGCGGCGGACCGGGGCTGTGCCCGGCCTCCGGCGCATTTGCGCGGCGCAACGCATTGATTCTTCGTCGAATTGCGGGATCCCTGGCCCCGCGCTCTCCGCGCGGATACCATGGAAGTGGTACGTGCGCACCCCTTCTCCCACCTCGCCCGCCGACGATGCCCTCGATCTTTACGACCGGGCGATCGGCATGCTCGCCGCCGGAGACCCGGCGCAGGCCGCCCATTTTTTTGAGCGCTGCCTCGATCTGGATCCGGCGCTGCTCGACGCCCGGCACGGCCTGATTCGCGCCCTCGGCGACTGCGGCGAGACTGATCGCGCCATCGCCGAAGCCCGGCGGCTGGCGGAGTTGGATCCCGACGACCCCCTGCCCCACACCAGTCTGTCCATCCTGTACCAGCGGACCGGCAGAATCGCCGAGGCGGAGGCCGCGTCTCTCCAGGCCCGCCTGCTCGACTGGAAGCGCGCGCTTGCGCCGGAGAAGCCCGGCCTATGAGCGCGGCGGCGGCCACTCCCGCTCCGCCCGCGCCCGGCTCCGCCGAGGCCGCATCCCGCTTGCGGAGCATGTACCATGCGCTGCTGGCCGCCTACGGACCGCAGGGATGGTGGCCGGCCAAGTCGCCGCTCGAAGTGATCGTGGGCGCGTACCTG
>JAJYZK010000376.1 GCA_021799945.1 Acidobacteriota bacterium | reverse complement strand
TATGCACATTCTTCCAGCCGCGGAGCCGCCCCTCATCCCGATGATCGAAAAACTGCAGGCGATGCAGGTCGTGCAGGTCCCATTCCGCCGAGGCCTGCTCGCCGTTGATCTCGACCGTAAACAGCGCCTTGTGCCCGCGCGCGTAGCGGGTCGCTTCGAAGGTGGCCGTCGATCCATTGGCGAAGCGGCAGAGGAAGGCGCTCGCATCGTCGATGCCGACCGGCTCGATCTTCCCGGTGAGGCCGTGTTTCCGCTGCTTGACGAAGGTTTCGGTCAGGGCGCTGACCTCGACAATGGGGCCGTTCAGCCAGATCGCCATGTCGATGTTATGGGCCAGCAAGTCTCCGGTAACTCCGCTGCCGGCTACTTGCGCATCCAGCCGCCAAAGCGCTTCGCCGCCCTGCGGCAGATCCGGCGAGATGGTCCAATCCTGCAGAAATTTCGAACGGTAGTGGAAGATGCGGCCGAAGCGTCCTTGCTCCAGCAATTCCTTAAGCAGGGTGAGGGCGGGCACGCGCCGGTAGTTGTACCAGACCATGTTGGGAACGTTGGCGGTCTCCACCGCTTCGGTCATCGCCATGGCCTCCGCCGCACAGCGCCCCAGGGGTTTTTCGCAGAGCACCATCTTCCCCGCCCGGGCGGCGGCGATGGCGATCTCGGCATGGGTGTCGTTGGGGCTCGCGATATCGATCAGATCGATGTCGTCGCGCCGCACTACGTCTCGCCAGTCGGTTTCCACGGACGCATAGCCCCAGCGGGCCGCGAAGGCGCGGGCGCGATCGCCGTTCCGGGCGCAGACCGCCTTCAGCACCGGTTGGTAGGGCAGGTCAAAAAAGCGCGCCGCCTGCAGATACGCGTTGGAGTGGGTGCGCCCCATGAACCCGTAGCCGATCAGGCCGATATTCAAGCTCTTTGCCGCCATAAAACTCCGATCCTTGCGGTTCAGTTCCAACCGTGCGCGCTGCGCACCGCCGCCAGGGTCGCCAGCACATCGTTCCACGTCCGCTGCGCCAGCATCGTTGCGTTTGGAAACATGCAGCCGTCCCAGCAGATATGCCGATAGGCCTGGGTCGGCTTTCCGTCCGCGCCGCGCATCCACAGGCCGGCGACCTTCACGATGTCCATCTTTCCATTCGGGTCGTTGGCCGGGCAGTGGCGTCCCGTCTTGTCGTGCGAGCCCGATCCCCGCACCGTTCCGTCGTTCTGCGCCACATGGAAGTCGATGGTCCAGGGCCGCAGCGCATCGGTAAGCGTGCGCAGGGAATCCATCAGGACAGCCTGGTCGGACCAGTCGAAGCCCTCGGGAAGGATTCGATCCTCCGGCGCGTTGTAACCCATGGTGTAGAGCAGGGAGTGCGCCATGTCCGCCTGGAAGCCCAGGGTTTGCGGCCGATTCACCATTTCCAGCAGCTCGACCATTCGCTTCCAGCTATGCATGCCGCCCCAGCAGATTTCGCCTTCGGCCGCCAGCCTTTCTCCCTGGTCCTCGGCGGCGGCGCAGGCCTCGCGAAATGTCTGCGCGATCCGTTTGGTATTTTCGAGCGGATTCCCGGCCCACTCCGCGGTGGCCGTGGCCGAGTCGATCCGCACCACGCCATAAGGCCGGATGCCCATCTCACGGAGCCTTCGGCCGATGGCGCAGGCCTTGCGGACCTGGGTGAGAAATCTCTTTCGCTCTTCCTCCGAGCCCATGGCGGAGCCCCCGCCGGTCGGCGCCCAAACCGGGGCCACCAGGGAGCCGGCCACCAGTCCGCGCCGGGCGAGACCATCGGCGAGCGCCTTCAAGTCGTCGTCGCTGGAGTCGATGTCCGTGTGGGGCAGGGAAAGGAACAGGTCGACCCCGTCGAACTTCACCCCATCCACTGCGGCGGCGGCCGTCAGATCGAGCATGGTCTCCAGAGCGATGGGCGGTTCGGAGTCCGGCCCCTTGCCCACCAGCCCCGGCCACATGGCGTTATGGAGAGCCGGTTTGCCGAACTCCATCGCGGCGTTCACGCTCCCTCCTTCGCAGACCGGTAGAGGGGCTCCGCGTCCGGGTTGCCCGGACCGAAATGCTTCAGCAGGACCAGAGGATCCGACGTGCTCGGGTTCTCGACGCGCACGCCGCCCACGGACGCATCCGCGGTGACGAAGACCTCGTCCTCGGTCATCTCTCCAAAGCGGATCATCGAAGGAGTAGCCACCGGTTGACCGTTGAGCGCCCCATGCCCCTGAGTCAGGATGACGCCGTAGGCCGCGGCGTCTTTGATGAGGACGCTGCGTCCGGGGAAAACCGTAAGCTCTTTAGCCGAGTAGTAGCGAGTTCCATAGGTGATCCAGTTTTCGCAGTAGCCTTCCGCGGACATCTCGTCGAGCGGCTTTACCGGGCGAGGGAAGGTCTTATTGGCTTTCGCAAACTCGGGATTGAGATTGGCCTCCCAGTCCAGCATGCCGATCAGATATTCGATGTCCTTGCTGTGCTCCGGCAGAACGTCCTTGGTCAGCAGGCTCCAGTCGACGATGCGGCCCTCCACTTCCGACTGAAACATGGCGAATACATCGCTGATTACCTGGGGCTCGTAGGTGACCAGGGAGCCCGGAGCGTGCAGCACGCCGGGGTCGATTTGCCAGCCCGCGCCCGGCTCCAGCCGGTAGGCGCGCGCATGAAAGAGGATGCCGTTGTCTCCGCGATTCCATCGCTCCAGGCAGCGATAGATATCGTCCTTCTTCGTGCCTGGCTCCAGCCCCATGTACGTGTGGGGAAAGTTGTTTTGGATCTGATTGTATTGCGGGGGAAAATAGTAGGCCTCCGGTTTTCCCTTCTGCCCCACCAGTTTTGCGTAGGCGTCGCTTTGATGCATGTGATGAGGAATCGGACCCATATTGTCGAAGAACTTGCAGAGCAGATTCCAGCCGCCCTCCCGCCGCATGACCGCCGCTCCCAGCAGTTCGTCGCCCGCGGTTTCCACCGCTTCCTTAAGGAGCATCCGCTTTCCGCCCTTCATCCGGATATAGCTCAGGCCTTCGTCGGGCAGGGTAAGCGGGCCGTTGGAGGCCTTGGTGGTAGAGGAAAACCAGCGCTCGTTGATGCCTCCGCGGTGCGCGCCAAAGGCGTAGAGATCGTCGGGGTGAAGCTTCAATCTCCGGCCGGGAATCATGAACGAACGCGGCACCCAGCAGGGCTCCAGACGCAGGACTCCCGCGCCTTCGCCGATCGCCTCGCGAATTTCGGATTTGTTATGCATGTGCTTCGTCCCCTGCTTTTCCCGTTGGCGAGGAGCCATGCGCCCCGAAGGCGCCTCCGGCCCGCCGTCAGCTAATGTTCGAGCGGAATCCCGAAAGAGTAAAGCGTGTTGTCTTCGGTCGTAAAGAAGACATGGCCCCCTCCAACCGACATCCCGTTTCCGCCCGTAGAGCCATCGATCGAGTC
>JAJYZK010000375.1 GCA_021799945.1 Acidobacteriota bacterium | reverse complement strand
CGGCATCTCGCGAGACATCGAATTCGACCTGCGCAACGACCTGTTCACGCACCTGGAGCGCCAGCCGGCCGGCTACTTCCATACCCACCGCACGGGCGACATCATGGCCCGCATGACCAACGATCTGAGCGCCGTGCGCATGCTGCTGGGCCCGGCGATCATGTATAGCGCCAACACCGTTCTGTTCTCCGTCGGCGCGGTCTTTTTCCTGCTCAGAATCAGCCCGTGGCTCACCTTGGTGGCGCTGGCCCCCCTCCCTCTGGCCAGCATCCTGGTGCAGTCCATGGGGCGCAGGATTCACGAACGCTTCGAGCGCATTCAGGCCATGTTCTCCGAGATCTCCGCGCAGGCGCAGGAGAACTTCTCCGGCGCACGGCTGGTGCGGGCCTTCGCCCAGGAAGAGGCCCAGATCGCTGCGTTTGAAAGCTCCAACCGGGAGAATATCCGCCGCGGACTGCGCCTGGTGCAACTGATGGGCATGCTGTGGCCCACCCTGGAGTTCATCCTCGGACTGGCCATGGCCGTCACCCTTTTCGTCGGCGGCCGCGAAGTGCTCTCCCACCGCATCTCCATCGGCGACTTTGTCGCCTTCAACGCCTATATGATGATGCTCACCTGGCCCATCATCGCATTGGGCTGGGTAGTCAATCTGGTGCAGCGGGGCGCGGCCTCCACGGTCCGGATCGACGAGTTGCTCTCGGCCAAACCCTCCATCGACGATGCGCAGGCCAACCCGGACATTCCGCGGGATCTGATCCTGAAGGGCGAGATCGAGTTCCGCAACCTTTCGTTTTCCTATGGTGCGGAGGAGCATCGCGCGGAGGCGCTGCATTCGGTCTCGCTGCGCATCCCGGCCGGAGGCAGCCTGGCGATCGTAGGGCCGACAGGGTCAGGCAAGTCCACTCTGGTCAACCTTATTCCGCGGCTCTATGACCCGCCGCCGGGCAGCGTGCTGATCGACGGGCTCCCGGTCGCGGATTATCCTCTGGAGGTTCTGCGCAGAAACATCGGCTTCGTGCCCCAGGAGACCTTCCTGTTCAGCGAATCGATTCGCGGCAACATCGCTTTCGGCCTGGACTCCGCCACCGACGACGAAGTTCTGCGGGCCGCGGAGACGGCGCACATCCGGCGGGAGTTCGAAGAGTTTCCCCAGGGCTTCGCCACCACGGTGGGCGAGCGCGGCATCACCCTCTCCGGCGGCCAGAAGCAGCGTACGGCGATCGCCCGCGCGGTCATCCGCAACCCCCGCATCCTGATTCTGGACGATGCGCTGGCCAGCGTGGACACCTATACGGAAGAGCGCATCCTCTCCGAGCTGCGCCAGGTGATGCGCGGGCGAACCTGCATTTTCATCTCCCATCGCATCTCCACCGTGCGCGAAGCCGATCGGATCGCGGTGCTGGCCGGCGGCCGCATTGTGGAGCTGGGGACGCACGACGAGCTGCTGGCCCGGGATGGATACTACGCCGAACTGTACCGCCGGCAGCTTCTCGAAGAGGAGCTGGAAGTAACGGGCTGAAACCGCGGGGGCTGAGCGCGCGCCGGAGAGACGAAAAGGCTCAGACCGCCCTGCGCGCCGCCTCCAGCCAAGCCTCCATCTCGTCGTGGCCGGTCGCGCCGGCCTCCTGCCGCACAAGCTTCCCCTCTCGAAACACGGCGAAGTTGGGAATGCCGCGGACCTGGTAGCGAGCGGCGAGCGCCGGATATTTTTCGGTGTCCACCTTCAGCACAATCGCACGGCCCGCAGTCGCCTCGGCCGTTCTGGCGACCTCCGGGGCCACGGCGCGGCAGGGTCCGCACCACTCCGCCCAGAAATCCACCAGCACGGGAACGCGCGCGCCGGCGAGAATCTCATCGAAGAGCCGGTCGTCCACCGGCAGGGGCTCGTCGAGCGGCGGCAGCTCCGCCTTGCATGCGCCGCAGCGGCCGGACTCGGCCAGATGTTCGGCGCCCACACGATTCACCCGATGGCAGCTCCGGCAGCTTCGCAACACAGGCATGGCCCACCCCCGGTTCCGGTTAGGTCCCGCATTCACTGTAACTCGAAAATCCACCGCGCAATGCCTCCCGGGCGAAACGAGTCGCGGCAGCCCGCCGGAGGCGGTTCAGGGCAAGGCGAGAGCCTGCGCCATCACGACGCGATTTCGCCCCTGCTCCTTGGCCTCGTAGAGAGCGGAGTCCGCAGCGGCCAGCAGCGCCGTCTCCGTCCAGCACCCCTCCCCGGCCGCAACTCCTCCGATGCTGACCGAAACGGCGATCGCGCCGTCGTCCGGGATGGCGATGGGACTATCGGCGACGGCGGCGCGGATCCGCTCCGCCGCTCGCGCCGCCGCGCCGCCGTCGCAGTCCGGAAGAACAGCCAGGAACTCTTCCCCGCCGTATCGGCCGAGGAAGTCGTAGGTGCGCAGCGCCCCCAAAACGCGCCGCGCCGCCTGCAGCAGTACGGCATCGCCGGCCAGATGCCCGTGTCTGTCGTTCACCAGCTTGAAGTGGTCGAGATCGAGCAGCAGAAGACCGGCCGCGCCGCCGGTGCGTTTGGCGCGATCCAACGCCCGCCGCAGCTCGCCCAGAATCGCGCCGCGGTTGAAGGTTCCGGTGAGCACGTCGTGGGTCGCCTGATAGCGGAGTCCCTCCCTGGCCCGAATCAGGTCCTCCTGCAGCGCCAGGATGCGTTTTCCCACGCGGAGCCGCGCCCGAAGCTCGTCGCGGTCGAAGGGCTTGGTCAGGTAGTCGTCGGCGCCGGCCTCGAATCCGAGCACGCGGTCGCGTTGATTGTCCCGGGCCGTCAGCATGAGGATGTACTGGTAGGCGGGGCTTTTGCGCGCGCGGATCCTGCGGCACAGCTCCACGCCGTCGATCTCCGGCATCATCCAGTCGAGGATCGCGAGCTGCGGCGGCTGGGCGCTGTTCAGGGCGCGCCAGGCCGCCTCTCCCGCTTCGGCGATGGTGACCTGGTAGCCCCACTCCTCCAGCCAGCTCTGCAGAATCCTGCGGAACATCGGGTTGTCCTCGGCCACCAGCACGCCCGTCCTGGCCCTGCGCGCGGAGGAGAAATCGGGCGAAAACAAGGAGTCGCGGATCACAACTGGCTCTCCGGCACGCCGCCGGCGATCGCCACCAGCACTGGAGGCAGATCCATTTCGATGGAGGCGAGAATCGCCTCCGCGCCGCGCAGGTCCCGCCTCGATCCCATCTCCTCCAGGGCCCGGATGCGGCGCGAAATCTCCGTCAAGCCCAGGTATTCGAGCTCTCCGCGCAGGCTGTGCGCGGTCTTTTCCAGCTCCTCCGCGTTTTGCTCGCCGACGGCCCGGCGCAGCAGGGCAAGTTGGCGGGGCGCCCCGTCGAGAAAGATGCCGATCACTTCCCCGAGAAGCTGCTCGTCGCCGCCCAGTCTCTCCAGCATTTGGCTTCGCTCCCAGAAGGATTTCCGCGCGGGCGCGCCGGCTG
>JAJYZK010000374.1 GCA_021799945.1 Acidobacteriota bacterium | reverse complement strand
CGCGTTCAGCGTATAGCCCTTCTCCCGGAAAAGCCTGTCCGAATAGCTCTGCAGCACGCCGCGCAGGTCGCCCGCGTACGGAGAGCCGTCTTTGTCGATGATCGAACCGAAGACGAGCACCTTGCCGCTGCCGAAGACGTCGGCGGGCGGCCAGTAGAAGGCGCTCCAGTCGATGCCCAGCCGCAGGTCGCTCTCCTTCTGCGCGGTGAAGCCGCGAATCGAGGAGCCGTCGAAGGTGAGGTTGTCGTAACTGCCGAGCAGAAACTTCTTGTCGTAATCCAGCAGGTGCAGCCGGCCCTCCAGGTCGGAAAACAGGACGGTGACCGCTTTGATGTGCTTCTCGTCCGTCAAGTAGCGAGTGCGCGCTTCGCGGATCTTGTCCGGATCCACGCGATTGCGGCGATCGGCCTTGGCCTTCAGATTCAGCTCTTCCAGTTCCGCGTAACCGAGCGTAAGAAAATTGCGATATTCGTCTGCCGTCATTCTCTCTCCTCCAAAACGCGCTGCGATTTCAGCCTAACAGCATGGGGCGGAGGCAGGTTCCAGCCGCGGCCGGGCGCGCCGGGCGTCATCGCGGGCCGTCAGCGGCCGTGACGGGAGAGGATCAACATGGCGGCGAAGAGGGCGAAGGGGATCATGGCCAGCGCGACATAATAGAGGATCCTGCGCAACCTTCCCGATTTGCGTTTTTTCCAGTTCCGCAGCTCCTCGCGCTCGGCCGCGCCGACTTTATCCAGGTTCTCCAGATCGGAGGCGAAGGCCCGAGCTGTCGGATAGCGATTTCTGGGATCCCGCTCCAGGGCGCGATAAATCACTTCCTGCATCTGCGGGCTGATTTCTGGATTGGCTTCGCGCGGCGGCAGCGGGTGATTGATGAGCCGGTCGTTCATCACCGCCAGGG
This sequence comes from Acidobacteriota bacterium, assembly GCA_021799945.1. GTDB lineage: Bacteria > Acidobacteriota > Terriglobia > Terriglobales > Acidobacteriaceae > PALSA-350. Next base: position 2,557 of record JAJYZK010000374.1, on the reverse strand, counting down.
GCGAGGGTCCGGAGAAGGGAGTGCGTCCGGTGAGCATTTCGTAGAGCATGATCCCGAGCGAGTAAAGATCGGAGCGGGCGTCTCCCCGCTTGCCCTTCACCTGTTCCGGAGCGATGTAATCGGGAGTGCCCAGGGCTGGAGTGAACGCGGCGTAGGTCAATCGCTTGGCGCCTTCCTTGGAGGCGATGCCGAAGTCGATCAGCTTAATGGCATCGTGTTCGCCCACCATGATGTTTTCCGGTTTCAGATCGCGGTGCGCGACGCCGCGCGAGTGGATGTAATCGAGAGCCCGCAGGATGCCGAGAGCGATGCGGATGGCGCGTTCGGGAGGCAGTTTGCGCTCCTCGGCCAGAATCTGACGCAGCAGCTCGCCGGGAACCCACTCCATCGCGATGTAGACCCGGGAGCGATGCGGGTTGGGGAAGATGCGCATGACGTTGGGATGATCGAGGGCGACGCCAATCTCCTCCTCGCGGCGGAAGCGGTCGAAGAGAAGCGGGTCCGCCTCCATCGCGGCGTGCGGCAGCTTGATGGCCGCCTGCGCGCCGTCCTCGATGCGGGTGGCGCGGAAGATGGAGGCCATGCCGCTCTCGGCCACCCGAGCGTCGATGCGGTAGCCATCCAGAATTTCGCCGATCTCCATCGATGCCAATCTCCAACTCCGCCGGCGGCATTGGCGCGGCTGGAGCATGGACGGGCGGCGGAGTCGAACCGGAAGATTCGCGGCCCGTTCACAGCCGCCTTCCGGTGTGGGAAACCCCCTCCAGCGCCCCTTACCTGGGGAGAAACTCGTCGCCGTGAATCACGAACTCCGGATACGCGCCGGCGCCCAGCTCGTGCAGGTCCATGCCCAGCCGCTCGCCCTCCGCCGAGGTGCGGTGCGGAACCACTTTATCGAGCAGCCAATTTAAAAAGTATGCCGCGGGCAGAATCAGGCCGATCAGGGTGACGATGCCGACCAGTTGGGCCAGCTCCTGACCGGCGGGGAAGCCGCCGAGAAAACCCAGCGCGAACAGGGCCCACAGGCTGGAAAGCCCATGCGCCGCAATGGCCCCCGAAGGGTCGTCGATGCGGCAGCGCAGCTCCAGAAATTCGACGGCGAAGGGCAGGCCGGCGCCGGCGACGAAGCCCACCAGCAGCGCTTCGGCGGGCGTGGCGTAGACGGAGATTGCGCTGCTGGCTACCAGGCCGGCGACCCAGCCGTTGGCGCAGAGCGAAGCATCCGGCTTGCCGAAGTGGATGCGGGTGGCTAGCAGCGACCCCAGCAGCGCGCCGGCCGCGCACAGAATGGTATTGGCCTCCACCAGCGCCAGCGGCGGCTCGGCGAGCCGGGCGAAGAGGACCGCTCCCAATCCGTTCAGCGCCAGCCAGCCGGGCAGCAGCAGCAGGCAGCCGAAGAGGACGTATACGATGTGATGGCCGGGAATGGCGCGCGGCAGATCGCCGGAAGAGAACTTGGTGCGGCGAGGGCCCATGATCCAGACCACGGAGAGCGCGGTCATTCCTCCCACCGCCTGGATGGTCGCCGCCCCGCCGGGATCGAGAAATCCGCCGCCCAGTCCGAAGTTGAGTCCCAGGCTCACCAGCCATCCACCGCTCCAGACCCAATGCGCGAAGATGGGATAGAGGAAGCCGGCGAGCAGCACCGTCGAGGCGCAGGCCGCGGCCAGCCGCCAGCGGTCCGCGCCCGCGCCCCAGGGAATCAGAGCCGCCAGTCCCACCGCGAGGAGCTGATAGACCGCCGCATAGGAGGCCGGAGAGCCATTCCAAACGATGCCGCCGAAGAAGAGCCGCTGCGCGCCGATCCAACTCCAGGTGGTCGAGCCCAGAACCAGGGAGTACGAGGAGCCGCCGCGGAATCCCTCCAGGGAATAGCCGACGGCGTAATAGGCCGCCGCGGCCACAGCCACGATGCACAGGGCTCCCAGCAGGGACTGCGCAGCGCTGCGGGAGCGACCAAGCCCGGCGTTCACCAGGGCCAAGCCGGCCAGGGCGAGCGGCAACAGGGCGATGAGCGCGACGCAAAGCATCGCGGAGTCGCCGGCAATCGGGCTCACATCCACTCTCCCGCCCGGATGTATTGATAGCGCGCCGCTTTGACCAGCCCGACAAGCGCCACCAGCAATCCCGCCGCGATGAACGCCGCACGCAGCGGCTGCGAGGCCAGCAGCGCCACCGCCGCGGTTGCGACCAGCCATCCGGAGAGGAGCAGAAATCCCGCGAGCTTCATTTCCGTTTTCCCCTGTGAGGTTATCGGCTGATGATAGCCGAAAGCCCGACGGATTCCGAGAAAATACCGGTTCCCGCGTTACTCGTGGAGCGCCCGGTATGGGGCGGCTGTCCTCGGAGCTTGTTGCAATGCGGTCCGACCGCGGTCAACATCTCCGCCCCCGGCAAAAGGCGCTCGCCGACCGGGAGGGATGGTCCAAAGTTCGGGGACGCAACACTCGTGTGGCGCCCCCGAAGTTCACAGCATACATGGAGGCTGGACTGCTATACGGGAATCGTTGCAAAAGCAGCTCCTTCGCCGCGCTCAGGACGACAAGGATTCTATGGC
>JAJYZK010000373.1 GCA_021799945.1 Acidobacteriota bacterium | reverse complement strand
CGCGCACGGGCCGGCTGTTGTGGACCTGGAACAACAAGTCGCGCGGTGGGACGCATATCGGAAACCGCGGAGTGGCGATCGACGGCGACTGGTTATTCCTGGTTACCCCGGACGACTATCTTGTTTCGCTGGATGCGACGACCGGGAAAGAGCGGTGGCGGGTGGAGATCGCCGACCTGATGCTGGATTTCTTTTCCACCGTTGCGCCGATTGTGATTCGCAATCATGTGCTGGTGAGCCCAAGCATCGAGTCCACCGACAATCGCGGGTATCTGGATTCTTATGACCCGGCTACAGGGAAACTGCAGTGGCGGTGGTATGCGACTCCCGAACCGGGCGCGCCCGGTTCGGAGACATGGCCGAACGCGGATGCGCTGGAGCACGGAGGCGGGGCGATCTGGATTCCAGGAACGTACGATCCCGACCTGAACCTCTACTACTTCGGGACGGGGAATCCGCAGCCGGTGATGGCGGGGCAGGGACGGATGGGGGACGACTATTGGGCGAACTCCATCGTCGCGCTCAATCCCGACACCGGGAAAATGGCGTGGTTTTACCAGACGACTCCGCACGACACGCACGATTGGGATTCGGCCGAGACGCCGGTGCTGTTCGATGCCGTCATTGCCGGAGAAAGGCGGAGACTGCTGGGGCAGGCGAATCGGAACGGGTACTACTTTGTGCTGGATCGCACCGACGGCCGCCATGTGGCGACCGCGCAATTTGTAGCCAACAACTGGTCCCAAGGCATCGACGCGCTGGGCCGTCCGATCGAGGATCCCGCAAAGATGCCGCGGCCCTCGGGAGCGCTGGTGTTTCCCTCGGAGGGTGGAGGAACGAACTGGTTCCCGCCGAGCATGGATCCGGAAACGGGTCTCTTCTATATCCGCGTGACGCGTTCGGCCGCGGTCTTTTATCTCACCGATGCCAGGCCGAAGCCGGAGGCGTGGGGGGGCATCGACAAAACCGTGTGGGAGGGGCCGTCCTCGATTGAAGCGGTGAACGCCACGACCGGCAAAACGGTTTGGGAGCATGACACCGGGGCGGGCGGCTCCTCCGGCCTGCTGACCACGGCGGGCAAACTGCTGTTCGGCGGGGACAATTCCGGCAACGCCATGGCGCTGAATCCGGCGAGCGGCCGCACGCTGTGGCATGTGAATCTTGGGGAGAACATGCTGAACGGCCCGATCGCCTACGAGGTGAATGGGAAGGAATATCTTCTGCTGGCGGCAGGCGCCAAGCTATTCTGCTTCACCTTGCCGCAGTAGAGAAAGGTCGCATCGTGCGTAGATCCACAAGGCGGGATTGTCTGAAGACCATGGCGGTAGGAGCGGTGGGCCTGTCGCCGCGCATCTCCCGTCTTGCGGGGGCGGAGACGAAGTCCCGGATCCGGATCGCTCTGGGGGAATATTCCTTCAACGCCGACTATAAGGCAGGGCGCTATGATCCGCTGCGGTTAGCCGGCATTGCGCGCAAGCGGTTCGGACTGCGGGCCATCGACTACGTGTCGAGTTTTTGGGCGGACAAGGCGAAGAGCCGGGATTTCCTTCGCGAGATGAAGCAGCGCGCCGAAGACAATGGCGTGACGAATCATCTCATTCTCGTCGATCTGCAGGGTCCGCAACTGGGAGATCTGGACGAGAGCCGAAGGCGTGCGGCCATTCAGGCGCATCGGCCGTGGCTCGATGTGGCGGTGTTGCTGGGATGCAGCGGCATTCGCGTCAATCTGAGCGGTTTCGACATGAATGGTTTCGGAGCGCCGGGAAACAAGGAGGCTGTGCGCAACGCCTCCGTCGAGGGCTACGGGCGGCTGCTGGAGTTGAGCGCGCATGCAAAGCTTCAGGTGCTTGTTCAGAACCACACAGGCTATAGCTGCGATCCGGAGTGGCTCGTCGGGGTGATGCGGCAGGTCGATAATCCGCTGGCGGGCATCGAAGCGGACCCGGGGCACTTTCAGGAGATCTTCTTTTCGGAAGGGCCACCGCGCCGGGAGGTGCGGGGAGAGAGCTTCGACCTGTATGAGAGCTGGGCGAAGCTGATGCCGTATTCTCGGGCGCTGAACGCGAAGACGCACGCATTCGACGCGGCCGGGAACGAAACGACCATGGATTACCGGAGGCTTCTGGATATCGCCGGGAAGGCGGAGTACTCGGGGTATATCGGGATTGAATGGGAGCCGGAAGGCGGAGGGCTGAAGATGTCCGATGCGCAGGGAATCGAGGCCACCAGAAACCTGCTGAGGAGGTGCGGTGCGGCGGAATAGGGTGAGCCGGAAGACGGCGGCGATGTCGATTGCCTGGCTGGCCCTGAGTTTGCCGCTCATGGCCCAGGATCTGGCGCACCGGATCGCGCTATTCAAAAAAGGCGCGATTCGCGTGCTGATCCTGTCGGGGGAGAACAACCACGACTGGCGCGAGACCACGCCCTGTCTGCGGAATCTGCTGCTGAATACGGGGCGGTTCGACGTTCGTGTGAACGAAGAGCCGGCCGGCATGACCGCGGCGACCCTCGCCGCCTACAACGTGGTGGTTCTCGACTACAACGGTCCTCGCTGGGGGCCGGCCGCGGAGAAGGCGCTCGAAGAATTTGTCCGCTCGGGCGGGGGGCTGGTGGCGGTGCACGGCGCCAACTGGGCTTTCAGCGGCCTGGTCATCCTCGGAGCCCATCATGTTCCAACGGGCATGATGGAGCCGGCGTGGCCTGCATACAAGGAGATGGTGGGGGGCGTATGGTCCGATCGGCCGCCCGCCTCCGGTCACGCGCCGCGTCACCAGTTCCCGGTGAACATTGTCGACCGGAACAATCCGATCACGGCCGGTCTGCCGGCAAGCTTCGAGGCGGACGACGAGCTCTATCACAACCTGCATCTGATTCCCGGAGTGCATATCCTGGCGACGGCGTATGACGATCCGAAGTTCAAAGGCTCGGGTCCGCAGGCGCCTCCAGCGAAGAGCGGCTGGCCGCATCTGGATATGACTCCCACGGGCAGGAACGAGCCTGTGCTGTGGACGGTGCGCTACGGGCGCGGAAGAACCTTCTACACGGCGCTGGGGCACGATGCGAAGGCGGAAGAGATGCCGGGATTTTCCACTACCTTCGTTCGGGGAGTGGAGTGGGCGGCTACCGGGAGGGTCCGGGCGCCGGAGCCGCCGCTGCGGTCGTGGGCGCGGCCTGTGCCCGGCCAGTCGTATTAGCAGCGCTGTCCGGCAGGATCGAAGCGGAAGCCCAGCGATTGACAGCGCAAATCTGAATTTAGTATACAGAACGCGCTCGTCAATTCCCCTGCAGCATACCCTCAGGGTGGAGGCATATTGTGTCCAATTACTTTCTACCGCGGCTGCGCACTCTGCTGAAGGCGGCGTGTTGCACGGTTCTTGTGCTGCTTGCGCTGCCGTTCTTCTCTCTGTCCGCCAACGCCCAGAACCAGGGGCTGTTCAGCGGGTATACGGCCAACGCGCCGAT
>JAJYZK010000372.1 GCA_021799945.1 Acidobacteriota bacterium | reverse complement strand
CACAAAGGTGTTGACCACCCGGGGCCCCCCGCTCACCTCAATGGGCAGCGTCTTCACCAGCTCCGGCTCCAGCGTGGTCCCCATCTCCGGCGACGTCGTGTTCAGGGAGATTTGATTGTCCGCCACCGTCACCGTCTGGTTCACCTCGCCCGGCGCCAGGGTGAAAAACACCGCCGACTCCTTGGAGATCTCCACCGAAACGCCCGTTTTCACCGACCTCTTGAATCCGGCTGCATCCACCGTCACCGTATAGGTCCCCGGAATCAACCCGATGATCGTAAACGCCCCCGCCGAGGAGGTGTCGGTGCCCTGCGTGACCACTCCCGTCGCATCGTTCGTGGCGCTCACGCTGGCCCCCGCGACGACCGCCCCCGTCCCATCCACCACCGAGCCGCTTATGCCCGTCTGCACCTGCGCGCTCATTCGCTTCCCCGGCGCCAGCAGAGCCAAACAAACGATAACCACCGCGACCAACACACCTCTAGGCCGGCCTCCCGCCCACCGATTCCCACCTCTGATTTTCCAAATCCTTTTCACGTTCCGATGCCTCCCTGAATTCGTCCAGCCGATATCGTCGAACACGGCCCATATCTGCTCATTGCAATCCATTATTTAGCCGATGTGCTATGTGTATACGTTTTACATACAGTTTGTATCACATGCATATGTACGCGCCGAGGGATATGAGTGTCAAGCTAAATCTTTGCCGGTTTTCGAGTGAGCTTGACCACGCAAAAAACACCCTTGGCGGAGCGGAAAGATTGCAAAGGAGGAGGCGACGAGGGCGCGGATACGGCGGAGGGCATAGACGCTTGCGCTCAAACGGGAAGCGGCGCCTCCGATGGAGCCGGGACGACTCGTTTCCGAGGCGGCGCGCAGCCTCGGGATTGGGAAACGGATCTCGGCAAACTGGGTGAAGGCGCATCGAGCAGGCAAGCTGCGCGGCTCAGGCGGGAGCGCGGAGTTGACAGCCGGGCGGTTGGAGGTCCGGCGGCTGCGCGCGGAGTTGGCGCGGGCGACGCGGAAGCGCGACATTCCGGGGAAAGCCGCGGCGTTCTTTGCCGGGGGCCGGAGGTGAAGCACGCCTTGATCGATGGACCTCGTTTCGTCTGGCCAGTCTGTGCGCCGCGCCTGTGCCGGGAGCGCGGCAAACCTCCGCTTTCCGCGGCCGCGGTGATGTGTTCCCATCTGCCGGCCTCCGCTTCCCTGCCGCTGGCCGCACGGGCCGCAGACGGCGAATCGCTTCTGGGCCGCGTATATCCCCGCGTATCCCATGGATTCGCGGCTATGCGCGAATTGAAGAGAAGCTGCTCGGCGTGGGCGCGCCGCTGCGGCGTATGGGAGACAGGTGTGGCGCAGGCAGGCGCGCGGCCGCATCGGAAGTCCCGTTCTCCTGTATGCTTTTCCTGAAATCGGTTCGACGATGACCATCGAGGATACATCGCTGCGCAGCCACCTCCTGGATCTTCTGCGAGGCTCCGGCGCCCATGTGGACGTACTCTCGGCGCTGGCCGGCCTCCCGCCGCATCTGCGGGGCAAGCGGCCGCCCGGTGCGCCGCACTCGGCATGGGAGCTGCTGGAGCATATCCGGTTCACGCTCCACGATCTGCTCGACTACTGCGTCAATCCTCACTACCGCGAACCCGCGTGGCCGAGGGACTACTGGCCGCACTCCGCCGAGCCGGCGACGGACCTGGCGACGGATCAAGACTGGTGCGAGTCGGTGACGGCGCTGGAGGCGGACTTGGCGGAGTTCGAGCGTCTGATCCGGAATCCGAGGACCGATCTTTTTGCCGCGATTCCCTGGGCAAAGGAGGGCCATACGCTGCTGCGCGAAGTGCTGCTGGCCGCGGACCACACCAGCTACCATACCGGCGAACTGGTTTATTTGCGGCGTTTGCTCGGCGCCTGGAAGGGTTAGGAAGCCGCGGGGCGCGTGCGAGCTGCGCCTCTATTTCCAGCTCACCGCCAGTTGCCAGCGCAGCCGGCGGTGAGCCGTCTTGCGCAGGACGCGCTCGAACTCCTCAATCTCCCGCATGACCGGTTGGGTCTCGGTTCCCAGAGCTGTCGGCGACGCTTTCAGATGGTCCAGCAGGGTGCAGACCGTCACCAGGCCTTCCTCCGGAGAAAACCATTGCGGCGGAGGCAGCGTTTTCGCCCACTCCGGATCCCCGGCGCCCTCCTCGAGCAGCAGGGCCATGGAGTTGCGGTCGGCGGAGAAAAATTCAAGCAGAGGTTTCACCCCGATCCGCTGCGCCATTTTTTCCAGCGCATCTTCGTTGCGAGCCAGAGCTCTGCCATTCACGAAAATGTCGAAGCCGGGATCGTCCCCTTCGACCACAATGTAGAGGCTGGCGCTCATCGCTGGAAGTTTATCGCAACCGGAGCCGTTGCCGGAATGCTGCAGGGTTCACCGCCGAGCGCGCCGAGCGCCGCCCGCAGCCCCCTAGCGGGGCCCGCGGTTTGGCCCGCCCGGCCTCCGGCCGCGATGCCGGCGCTTGCGCGGTCCTGCGCCGCCGGGCGATGAGGCCTCGCGCTCCTCGCCCGAAGGAGCCCCGGCCCCATCCGCGCGATTCAAGTTCGGCTCACCGGCGCCCTCGGAGAAGGAGCCTGCTTCGTCGAAGTCGTCGCCGCCCTCAATGGTGATGGTGCTGGCATTCGAGCTCGGTTGACGCTCCGTCGCAGGCTGCGGCCGGGGCGCGTGAGCACGGTGAGGAACGGGAGCCTCGCCTGCCGCGCCGGGCTTACCCGGATCGGGCAGGCCCAGCTTCTCGCGCTGCTCCCGCAGCAGAGCCTTGCGGGAGAGCTTGATGCGGTTGCCTTCGACGCCCAGCACCTTTACCAGAACCTGGTCGCCCTCGCGGAGCTCATCCTTCACGTCCTTCACCCGGTGTTCCGCGATCTCGCTGATGTGCAGCAGACCGTCGGTGCCCGGAAAGATCTCAACGAATGCGCCAAACTCGGCCAGCCGGACGACTTTGCCCAGATACGTCTTGCCCGGTTCCGGCACCGCGGTCAGGTCGTTGATCATGGCCAGAGCCTTCTTCAGGCCGTCCTCATCGCTCGATGCGACATTCACCCGGCCCGTATCGTCCACATCGATCTTTACCCCCGTGGCCTCGATAATGCCGCGGATGGTCTTGCCGCCGGGCCCGATTAGGTCTCTGATTTTGTCGGTCGGTATTTGCAGGGTGTGAATCTGTGGAGCGAAGCGGGAGCGTTCGGAGCGGGGTCCGCCGAGCACCGCGTCCATCTTGTCCAGCAGGAACAGCCGCCCGCGGCGGGCCTGCTCCATCGCCTGCTCCAGGATCTGCCGGGTCAGCCCGCTCACCTTGATATCCATCTGCAGCGCGGTAATGCCCTTGCGCGTACCCGCCACCTTGAAGTCCATGTCGCCGTAGTGGTCTTCCGCGCCGGCAATGTCGGTCAAAATGGCGTAATCGTCGCCTTCCTTCACCAACCCC
>JAJYZK010000371.1 GCA_021799945.1 Acidobacteriota bacterium | reverse complement strand
CCCAGGGAATTTATCGTATCCGTCAACTTCGGCGTCAAATAGTTCGGTTCGAGGCGGGCAGAGGCGCACTCAAGGCTCGTCCTCGATTGCGCCTTTGTTATTCGGAGGCGACGGGTTCGAGAGTCTCGCTGCGATGGGAGCGGCGGGAGGCGGGGAAGACCCACGCGCTGGAGTGCAAACGGGAGGCGCGCGGCCGGGCCAAGAGCGGCCGGCGGATTTCAGGGGAGGCGCGCGCGTGATCGCAGCCGCCGGAGCTCCAAGCTCGACTTCGGCAGTCCAGCTGCGCCCGGACGCGCCGCCGCGGTGCTACCCTCAAAATGGGCAACCCGGAGAAGCCGCATTTGCCAAACGATCCTGCAACGCCAACCCTTTCGCACACCACCGGCGGCGCGGCAGCCCCGGCCGCAGCCGGACGAACCTGCTGCTTTGTTCGCGCCTGCCTGCGGCAGCCCGTGGACCGCACTCCCGTCTGGTTCTTGCGTCAGGCGGGCCGCTACATGCCGGAATATCAGGCGGTGCGGCGGAGCCATTCACTGCTCGAGATCTGCAGGAATCCGGAGCTCGCCGCGGAGGTGACGGTGACCGCGGCGGAAAAGCTCGACGTCGATGCGGCCATCATCTTCGCCGACATTCTTCTGCCCCTGGAGGGGATGGGGCTCCCCTTCGAATTTCAGCTCGGCGAGGGCCCGGTGATCCATTCTCCGGTGAGGAGCGGAGCGGATGTAGACCGGCTGCGCGCAGACCGGGCCGGCGAACTCGGCTATGTAGGCGAGGCCATCGCCAAGGTCGCCGCCCATTTTCAGGACCGGATCGGACTCATCGGATTTTGCGGCGGCCCTTTCACGCTGGCCAGCTACATGATCGAAGGCTCCGGATCGCGGAATTACATCCATACCAAATCGCTCATGTACCGCGATCCCGGCGCCTGGCGCGCGCTGCTCGATAAATTGGTGACCGTGCTGACCGCGTATGCCGCGCTCCAGGTGGAGGCCGGCGCCGACGTCTTCCAGATCTTCGACAGCTGGGCGGGAGCGCTCAGCCCGATGGACTATCGGGACTTTGTGCTGCCGGCGGCGAGCGAACTCGTGCGCAACGTGCAGGCGCTTGGCGTGCCCGTCATCTATTTCGGCGTGGACACCGCAAGCCTGCTGCCCGCCATGCGGGAGACCGGCGCCGATGTGCTCGGCCTCGACTGGCGCGTTTCGCTCGATCAGGCCTGGAAGACCCTCGGCCACGCCTGCGCGGTGCAGGGCAATCTCGATCCGATTACTCTGTTCGCCGAGGAGACGCTTCTCCGCTTGCGCGTGCGCCAGATCCTGGCCCAGGCCGCGGGCCGCCCCGGACATATCTTCAATGTCGGCCACGGCATCGCGCCGGGTACGCCGGTGGAAAACGTGCAGCGCGTGGTCCGCTATGTTCGCGAGATCGACCAGGAAATGCGCCGCGCGGCGGTGGATGGGAGCGGCCGCCATGGCTGAGCTGCTTCGCAACGGGCCTGGGCGCTCCGCCGTGCTGCTGCTCGCCCACGGCGCCCCGGACGCGCTGGACGAGATCCCGGAATTCCTGCGCAATGTGACCGGCGGCCGGCCCTTGCCCGAGCCGGCGGTCGCGGAAATTCGGCATCGCTATGGCCTGATCGGGCAAAGCCCGCTTACCCGGATCACCTTGGAGCAGGCCGATCTGCTGGCCCAGGCCCTCCAGATCCCCGTATATGTGGGGATGCGCAATTGGAAGCCCTATATCGCCGACACTCTGCGCCGGATGCGGGAGGAAGGCGTGACCTCGGCGGTGGTCCTATGCCTGGCGCCCCAGAACTCGCGCACCAGCGTGGGCCTGTACCGGCGCGCAACCTTCGGCGCTGCGGAGGGTCTGGACCTGGAGTTTGTCGAGAGCTGGGCCGGCCATCCTCTGCTGGCGGAGGCCTTCGCCGACCGCCTGCGGCCGCTCCACGCGAGGCTTTCCCGGGAAACCGGCCGCCCGGCGCCCGTGCTGTTTACCGCGCACAGCGTACCCTGCCGGACCGTGCAGAGGGCCGAAGAGGCCGAGCCCGACCCGTATCCCGCGGAGGCGAAGCGCACGGCCGCCAATGTCGCCGCACTGCTTTCGGCCCAGGATCGGCCGCCGACGGAATGGTATTTCGCCTTTCAGAGCCAGGGCATGAGCGGAGGACCATGGATCGGCCCCACCGTCGAGGACACGCTCACCGCGCTGCGCCGGCAGGGGGCGTCCATTGCGATCATCCAGGCCGTCGGCTTTCTCTGCGATCATGTCGAAATTTTGTATGACATCGATATTGCGTTTAAGAATTTTGCCGCTGGAATCGGCCTCGAAGTGCACCGGCCGCCCTCGCTGAACAACTCGCCGCTGCTGATTGCGGCTCTGGCGGATGTCGCGCGGCGGGGCCTGGGGCGCCTCCGGGAGCGGCGAACCGCGGACGCCGCCCTTCGCTGAGGCCGGCGCATGCCCTCCCATCGAGCCTCGTCCTCGCCCGCCGGCGGCTCCGCGGCCGCTCCGGGCGTCCGGGTGGCCATCGTCGGCGGCGGAATCAGCGGCCTGTCCGCAGCCTGGGAATTGGCGCGGCAGGGAATCGAGGTCGCGCTTTTTGAAGCCTCGGCCCGGTTGGGCGGCATTATCGAAACCGTGCGCCGGGAGGGATTCACGGTCGAGTGCGGCCCCGACTCCTGGGTCGCCGAAAAGCCCTGGGCCCGCCAATTGGCGGTGGAACTCGGCCTCGAGGAGCAGATCCTACACTCCAACGACCAGTGGCGCAGAACCTATCTGCTGCAGGGCGCCGGTTCGGCTCCGCAATTGGTCCCGATTCCCGACGGCATGCGCATGATGGTTCCTGCAAGGTGGGGACCGTTGCTGGAGTCGCCGCTGCTGAGCTGGCAGGCCCGGCTTGCCTATCTTCGGGAGCCCAAGCGGGCTGCGGAGCTGAAGGCCGGGGCGCCCGAGCAAGACGAAGCCGTCGCCGCATTCATCCGGCGCCATTTCGGCGATGAAGTCACGCGGACGCTGGCGGCGCCGCTGCTGGCGGCAGTGCTGGGCGGCGACATCGAATCTTTGAGCGCACGCGCCGTGCTGCCCGGATTTGTGGCCATGGAGCGCGAGGAAGGCAGCCTGATTCTGGCCCTGCGCAAGAAGCAGCCGCCGGGAAACAGCAGGGGTGGATCGATCTTCGCCACCCTGGCCGGCGGCCTGGAAACGTTGGTGGAGCGCCTGGCCTCCGGGCTGCCTCCCGGCTCCATCCATCTACGCCACGAGGTGCTGGGCATCGAACCGGAGCGGCCCGATCCGGCGGCCGGACGTCCCCCGGGCTGGCGAGTCGCCACCGTAGGCGGCGCCCGACCCTTTGACGCTCTGGTGCTGGCGACGCCCTCCGACGCCACCGCGCGGCTGCTGCGGCCGCTTGGGGAACAGGGCGCGCGCATGGCCGCCTTGCTGCCCGGGGACTCAACCTCGGCGGTCGAGG
>JAJYZK010000370.1 GCA_021799945.1 Acidobacteriota bacterium | reverse complement strand
CGCCATCCTCACCCGCGCCGCGCGGCTCAACGCCTCCGATATTCTCCTGGTTGCCGGGTCCGCGGCGGCGCTGCGGGTGCGCGGCAAGCTTGGCGCCACATTCGGCAAGCCCCTCTCTTCCGAGAATCTCCGCGGCATGCTTCTTCCTCTCTTGAGCCCCGCACAGTCTGCCGACCTGGAAAGAAACCGCTCCATCGATTTCTGCTTCCTGCGCGGATCGATCGGCCGCTTTCGGGCCAATTTTCATTACCAGCGCGGGGCTCTGGCCGCCAGCCTGCGGTGGCTGCCCGCTCAGATCCCTACGCTCGAATCTCTGAACCTGCCCCCGCTTCTCGCGCAGCTCACCGAAAGGCGGCAGGGGCTGGTGCTCATCACCGGTCCTACCGGCTGCGGCAAGAGCTCCACGCTCGCCGCCTTGATCGATCTGGTCAACGGGCGGCGCCACGAGCATATTGTCACCATCGAGGACCCCATCGAGTTCCACCATCCCAATCGAAGCTCCCTCGTCGAGCAGCTTGAGGTAGGGCGCGACACGCCCGGCTTCGCCCAGGCGGTTCGCGCCGTCCTGCGCCAGAATCCGGACGTCATCCTGGTGGGCGAGATGCGCGACAGCGAGACCATGGCCGCCGCGCTGACAGCCGCGGAAACGGGCCACCTCGTCTTCTCTTCCATGCACACCAACGATTGCGCGCAAACTGTCTCCCGCATCCTGGACATCTTCCCGGCCGGGCATCTCTCTCAGATCCGCCAGCAGTTCTCTCTGGCGCTGCTGGCGATCGTCTCCCAGCAACTTGCCCCGGGCGCCGACGGAACCATCCGCTATCCTGCGGTGGAGATCCTTATGGCCACCGCCGCCGTCCGCAATCTGATCCGCAGCGGTCAGGATCATCAAATCCGTTCGCATATCGCGACCGGCCGGGCCGAGGGCATGATGACCATGGAGCAGTCGCTTGCGGATCTGGTGCGAAGCGGCCGCATCCTGCGCGAAACCGCCTTCGCCCACTGCTATCACGCCGCCGAGCTGGGCCAGCACCTGGCTAGCGCCCCCACGACTCCGGCCTGATGCGATATAACGGGAGGATCGATGATCTGGCGACAGACAGGACCCGCAGCCCTCGCCGCCTTTCTCGCTTCGCTGGTCGAGTTTGTTGAGGCGCTCACCCTGGTGCTTGCCGTGGGGGTCACCCGGGGCTGGCGCCCGGCCCTGGCTGGGGCCGCGGGTGGGGCCGTCGCGCTGGTGGCCGCCACACTCGCGCTTGGCCCGGCCTTGGCCCTGGTTCCACTCGCCGCTCTCCGCCTGGCCGCCGGGTTGCTGCTCCTGCTCTTCGGCCTGAGCTGGCTGCGCAAGGCTATCCTGCGCGGAGCGGGCATTCTTCCGCTGCACGACGAGGGAAAGATCTTCGCCCGTGAGACGCAGGCGATCTCGGGATCTGCGCAGCAAGCCCGGCGCTCGGCGCTCGATCCGCTGGGAACCATCACCGCATTCAAGGCGGTGGTCATCGAAGGCTTGGAAGTGGTGTTCATCGTAATTACCGTGGGATCGGCCGGAAGAATGTTCCTGCCCGCCGGCCTGGGCGCCGCCGCGGCCGGCATCCTCGTCATTCTGCTCGGAGTTGCGGTGCGGAAGCCCCTCACCCGGATTCCAGAAAACACTCTCAAACTCGGCGTCGGAGTCCTGCTCACGGCCTTCGGGATTTACTGGCTGGGGGAGGGTCTGGGCTATCCCTGGCCGGCGGAGGACTGGGCAGTTCTCGCTCTGGCGGCAGCCGTGCTCGTGGTTTCCATGGGAGCCGTGCCGCTGGCCAGGAGGCTGGCCGCGCGTCGAAGCGCCTGACCCCGACCGGGACCAAATCCCGGACCGAATCGGCGCTCGCGGAATGCGCGCGCCGAGCGGATCGCCGGCTTACAGCAATTTCCGGAAGGGCGCGGTATTCCGGATCATTAAAAATGCACGTAAACGCCCACGGCCGGCTCCAGGGTCTCGCGCCTGGCGTTGATCGTAATTCGCTGGGAGCGGAAGTTCGGAGTTTTGTAGTCCAGGCCGCGGATTTGCAACCTCACCCCAAAATGATTCGTGAAAAGGGGGTGATTCAGACCGAATTCATAGAGCAACGGGAGGCGGAACTGCTGCGGGTAATATTGTCCGCCGGTCGTGGTTGGCAGGAACACCAAGGTTCCCAGCCCGCCTGCGGCGAAGAGCTGCATGCCTAGAATCGTGGGGGTATGCACAAAGTAGGCAACGGTCACCTCATGAACGTTGTTCTGCACGGAAAACGGCAGATTCGAGAAGAATTCGGCATAGCGGGCATAGCTGTAGTTGACCTCATAGCCAAGCCAGGGACGGAACACTTGCCGAAACTGGGCGAGGGCCCCGAGCGTCCTGGAGGGGTTATCGCTGATCCCGTTTCCGCTGGTTGAGCTGGTGAATGTTCCGATTACGCTTAGCGAGCCGTCCATGTTCTTGATCTGCTGAGCGCGGCCATCCTGAAAAGAAAGGGCGCAGAGGGCGACAACGGTCAAAGCGGAAATTTGAAAGGCGCGTGGCCGGACGAGGGTTCGCATGGACATCGGTTTACTTCGCACTCCCCTGCCTGACGCAGCGCAATTCCAGCCCGGCCAGGCGTTTCGCTCAAAGCAATAGCATACCTTACGCTCCCTTTTCCGCTCCCGCCCAGCCGCACTCCCGTAGCCATGGGAGCCATTGGAGCCATTCTGTCTCCACCCCGGGTCGTCAAGCCGGATCGGCGCCCATCCATTCTCCGCCCCTGCTCGGTCATTCACCGTTCGACGTTTGCGCGGACAGGTTCACACGGATTGCGCGCCAACCCCCTCCGCCGCGCTCATAATAATGACTTCAGCGAAATCCGCACGGTGCTTTCCCTGGAGGAGATTTTGCGGAAGGCCGGTCCCAGCAGAACGGCGGAGCGGGTCGCGCAAAGGCGGGCCGCTCATCAGCTTCTCGACCATCCCGCCGTTTTCCCGGATCGGCTCGCGCTCCCGATCCTCGGCCGGGAGGCGCGGGAGCGGCTATTGGCGCGTCCCGGCCGATTCGAAAATCTGCGCTTTTTCCGCGCGTTCATGGCCGCGCGCAGCCGGTTCGCGGAGGATCGGCTGGAGCACGCCGTTCGACGCGGGGTCCGCCAATATGTCGTTCTGGGCGCCGGGCTGGATACCTTTGCCTACCGCAACCCCTTCACCGGCTTGCGGGTCTTCGAAGTGGATCATCCGCAAACCCAGCAGTGGAAGCGCGACCGGCTCAAGGAGGCCGAGATCGCCGTCCCTCCTTCTCTCCGCTTCGCCCCCGTCGATTTTGAACGGCAGACATTGAAGGAGGCCCTGGCGTCCGCCGGGTTCGACATGCATCAGCCGGCCTTTTATTCCTGGCTCGGGGTTACCCCTTATCTCCAGCCGGAGACAGTGTTGCGCACGCTCCGGTTGGTCTGCGGCATGACTCCCTACGCGACCATCGTCTTCGACTACGC
>JAJYZK010000369.1 GCA_021799945.1 Acidobacteriota bacterium | reverse complement strand
CGGCAACCCCGCCGCGGTCGAGGCCGTGCTGGAGCGGGTGGTCGACCTCGACCGCTACGGCGAGGAGCCGTACCGGCGCCTCATGGCCCTCCAGGCAAAGACCGGGCGCATCGACGCGGTCAAGGGCACGTGGCGACTCCTGCAGCGGCGCCTGCTCGACCTCGACCTCGACCCGGACCCCTCCTCGGGAGAGCTCTACCGCTCGCTCACCGGCTCCGACGGCGCCACGACCCGCGATGACGAGCGAAGCGACAGGTCGTCGCGGTCGTAGCGGCGCCACCCCGGCGTGCCTTCGCACGCGTGGCGCTCGTGGCATCCCTCGCCGCTGTCGCCGACGTCGCATTGGGTCTCCGCTGGGATGGACGCCGGCACTTCCGGCGTATCTGCTGCTCGGCGCACTCTGCGCAGTGGTCAGCGTCCTCGCCGTGACGCAGACCGACCACTTGCACGCCGAACATGGCGAGACGTGACCGAAGTGCGTCGCGGCTGGCGCGGTCGGGGGGCAGACGGGCGAGCCCATTTACCGCCACCAGATCGAACGCACCGCGGGCGGCGTCGGCGAGGAGTCGGGACAGTCCGGGCCGATCGGTGCGCCCGGACGCCAGCGGTCGGCGTAGGTGGCGACCGCCCACCAGCCGGGCCGGCGGGCCACCTGGGTAGCGAGTCGGCGCACCTGGTGATCGAGGCTGGCGAGGTCGCCGCGGCCGGGCTCTTCTTGGACATAGATGGCGATTCGGGCCATGGGGCACCTCTCTGGTCAGTTCCGAAGAGGTCTCTCCCGGGCAAGGAATGCAAGGCCGGCGCCTTGACCAGCCGGTTCGCGTAGCTCGAAGGGCAGGGCCCCTGAGAGCGAGTCACACCTCGGGGCTACCGTTGCCGTCGTGGCTCGCAGGAGGAGGAGAGGTGCTCGCCGTCGAGTATGACGTGACGCCCGATGGGCAGATCGAACTGGTGGCGGGGGCCTTCAGCCAGGATTCCGGCAAGTCGCGTCAGGCCGCCAAGATCTATGGGATCGACGAAGACCGCGCCTATGCGGACTTCCGGCAGATGATGGAGCGCGAGCGCGGACGCCCCGACGCCATCGACTTTGTCACGATCGTCACGCCGAACCACCTGCACCTGCCGGTGGCCCGGGCGGCGATGGAGCATGGCTTCCACGTGATGAGCGACAAGCCGGCGGCGGTGAATCTGGCCGAGGCGCTGGAGCTCCAGTCCGTGGTCGAAGCCACCGGCCTGCTGTACGGCCTTACCCATACCTACACCGGTTACCCGCTGGTGCGGGAGGCGCGGCGGATCGTGGCCTCCGGGGCGCTGGGCCAGATTCGGCGCGCGCTGGTGGTCTATTCGCAGGGCTGGCTCAGCGAACAGGTGGAGGCGACGGGGCAGAAGCAGGCAAGCTGGCGCTCCGATCCGGCGAAATCCGGGATGGGCGGGGCCATTGGAGATATCGGCGTCCACGCCTTCAATCTGCTGGAGTACGTGAGCGGCCGGCGCATCGCCGAGATTTGCCCGAGCCTCAGCTCGAGCCTTCCCATGCGCTTGCTCGACGACGACTGCAACGTGCTGCTGAAGCTCGACAACGGAGCGCCGGGAGTGCTTTCCGTGTCGCAGATTGCGGCCGGAGACCGCAACAGGCTGACCCTGGACCTCTATGGCGAAAAAGGCGGCCTGCACTGGGAACAGGAGGATCCGAACCAGCTCCACCTGAATTGGCTGCACCGGCCGAGCGAAACCTTGCACGCCGCCGCCGACTACCTGACGCCGCCCACCCGGGCGGCGTACCGTCTTCCCGTGGGACATCCCGAGGGGCTCATCGAGGCCTTCGCCAATATCTATCGCGACTTTGCCGCCGCGGTGCGGGCCCGGGCGACAGAGCCGGCCGCCGCGATGAGCGACCTCGTGCCGGGGATCGAAGCGGGCGTGCGGGGCATGGCCTTTGTGCAAAGGGCGGTGGAAGCCAGCCGCGCGGGCGCCGGCTGGGTGAAGTTCACCATCTGAGGAAGGAATCTTTAGAGCGGAAACGGAGAATGCAAAGCGATGAAAACTCTACGCGGGCCGGCGATTCTGCTGGCGCAGTTCGCCTCCGATAGCGAACCGTATAACTCTTTGGAGGGCATGGCCAGGTGGGCCAGCGGATTCGGCTACCGCGGGATCCAGATTCCGAGCTGGGACCGCCGCCTGTTTGACCTGAAGCTGGCCGCCGAAAGCAAGGACTACTGCGATCAGGTGCGGGGCATGCTGCGCAGCCACGGGCTGGAGATCACCGAACTCTCCACCCACCTGCAAGGCCAACTGGTCGCCGTGCACCCGGCATACGATCTGCTCTTTGACGGCTTCGCTCCGCCCGAGCTGAAGGGCAATCCGGAGGCGCGCCGGCATTGGGCGGTCGAGCAGCTTCTGTTGGCCGCCCGGGCCAGCCGCAACCTCAACCTCACCGCCCACGGCACCTTTTCCGGCGCCCTGGCCTGGCAGTTTGTTTACCCCTGGCCCGCCCGTCCCGCCGGGCTCATCGAGACCGCCTTTGAGGAGCTGGCGCGCCGCTGGAAGCCCATTCTCGACGCCTTCGAGGATGCCGGAGTCGATGTCTGTTACGAATTGCATCCCGGAGAAGATCTGCACGACGGGGCGACCTTCGAGCGCTTCCTGGACGCCGTCGGAGGGCATCCCCGGGCCAACATTCTCTTCGACCCCAGCCACTTCGTGCTGCAGCAGCTCGACTATCTGGCCTTCCTGGACATTTACCATGAGCGCATTCGGGCCTTCCACGTCAAGGACGCCGAATTCCGCCCGAATGGCCGCTCGGGCGTCTACGGCGGATATCAGAGCTGGGTCGACCGCCCAGGTAGATTCCGTTCGCTGGGGGACGGCCAGGTGGACTTCGGAGCCATCTTCAGCAAATTGGCGCAGTACGACTATCCGGGCTGGGCGGTGCTGGAGTGGGAGTGCGCCTTGAAGCATCCGGAGGATGGCGCGCGGGAGGGAGCGGTGTATATTCGCGACCATATTATCCGGGTGACGGAACGGGCGTTCGACGATTTCGCCGGGGCGCGCAGGGACGCGGACTTCAATCGCCGGGTGCTGGGAATTTAGGATCCGGGAAAAGGTCCCGAACCGCCTGTCGCCGGGCCGCTGCGCCGACTCGTCGCCGGTGGCGCGAGGAGAGCCGCCGGGGATCGCGCCGGCGCCAGGCGCAGCCTGGAGGGTGTGGCGTTGCGCATGTCCAGATCAAAACGCGCGTCGGGTCTGGCCCCGCCCCCTCCTGGCCCGTATTGCCGCCGCTTGAGGGCTGTATTCCTCTGCGCCGGGACAGGTTCGCTCGCCCTGCGCCGCCGGCCGTTCGTACAATCCCTTCCACTCCGGAAGAAACAGAGCGGGGGGCGGAGAGCGCTGAAGCTTCTGCTGCTGCTGGCCGCCGCCGCCGCGGGGGCGCAGAGCCTGGCGCCGGCGCCGCAGCGCCGGCCGATGGAATTCTCCGACCTGAT
>JAJYZK010000368.1 GCA_021799945.1 Acidobacteriota bacterium | reverse complement strand
GAGCGGACGCGGGAGATAGGGGTGCGCAAGGCGCTGGGCGCCCGGCGAAGCAACATCCTGTTTCAGTTCACGCTGGAGGCCGTGACCCTCTGCGTGCTGGGAGGGGCCCTTGGCGTGCTGGCGGGCGGCGTTCTTACCCTGGCGCTCCGGATGATTCTGGGCACAGTGCTTCCCGCACAGATGTCCTGGATCTGGTCGATCACGGCCCTGGTGGTCTCCTGCGGGATCGGACTGCTTTTCGGCATCTATCCGGCATGGAAGGCGTCCACGCTAAACCCCATTGAGGCCTTGCGTTACGAGTGAATGGGCGGCTCCGGAAAGGGCGGACGGGGCGGACTTGATTCGAGGCCGTCGGCTACACTGGAGGCGTTCGCATGCTACCGACCGCCGTCGCCGCCATTACCGCCGTGCTGACCCTGATCGGGCTGGGCTATTACCTGCTGGCCCTGTGGAGCGCGCGGAGCTTTCACCGCGAAGCGCGCCGCGCCCCGCCGGATTTCCAACCCGGCGTCAGCATTCTTAAGCCGGTAAAGGGCCTGGATCCGGAGATGTATGCCAGCTTCCGCAGCCACTGTCTGCAAGACTATCAGGGCTCCTACGAAATTCTGTTCGGCGTCAGCGCGATGGACGATCCCGCGGTGGCCGCCATCGAACGGCTGCAGGCGGAGTTTCCCCAACGCTCCATCCGCCTGGTTCTCTGCCCGGAGCGTCTGGGGGCGAACGGCAAGGTCAGCAACCTGGTCCAGATGACCCCGCACGCCCTCCATGACTACATCCTGATCAACGACAGCGACATTCAAGTCTCCCCGCAATACCTGATGGAGATCATGTCCTGCTTCCGGCCCGCCGCCCGCCGCGGCCGTCCGGTAGGCCTGGTGACTGCGCTGTATCGCGGCTCCTCGCACAGAACCATCGGATCGCGCATGGAGGCGTTGGGAATCGCGACGGACTTCATCGCCGGCGTGCTCACCGCCCGCCGGATCGAAGGCGGAATCCGTTTCGGCCTGGGGGCCACGCTGGCCGTTTCCCGCGAGGCTCTGGAGGCGATCGGCGGTCTGGAGCCTCTGGTCGATTACCTGGCCGACGACTACGAGCTGGGCGCCCGGGTGTCGCAGAGCGGCTTCGAGGTGGCTTTGAGCCGGGAGGTGGTTGAGACCTTTGTGCCGGCATACAGCTTTGCCCAGTTTTTGGCGCATCAGATCCGCTGGAGCCGCAGCACGCTGCATTCCCGAAAACTCGGGTATACCGGCATGGTCTTCACCTACGGTCTGCCGTGGGCTCTTTTCAATGTGATTGCCTCCGGGGGCAGCCTGAGCAGCATTGCGCTGCTGAGTCTGACCATGGTGGTCCGGGTAGCCGTCGCTCTGGTGGTCGGCGTGGGAGTGCTTGGCGACCTTCAGGTCCTTCGCGATCTGTGGCTGTTGCCGCTGCGCGACCTGGTAGCCCTAGCCGTCTGGGTGTGGAGCTTCGCCGGGGACACGGTCGCGTGGCGCGGCCAGCGGTTTACTCTCAAGAACGGCAAGCTGCGCCGCCTCTCCGCCATCTGAGGCCGTTCCGCGCCGCCGGAGAACCGGAGCCGAAGAACTGGAGCCGAAGAACCGGAGCCAATGGATCGCGCGGCAAGCGTCCGCCCGCGCCGTTTCCCGGCCGCGCCCACTCTCTCAGCGCTCCCGGTTGCTCACAATCTCCTTTCCGCCGCTGCTGGCGATGAGGAATGCCTTTCCCGGGAGGCTGGGGATTTCATCCGGATTTGTCCAGAGAAAGATTCTCCGCGGTCCGGCCCAGAGACGGCGGAATGACGCCGTGTCGTCAAAGATAGCGGGCGCGTCCAGGAAGAACGAGCCGTACCAGAGATTGGAGGAGCGGCCATTGAGAATGCGCACCTGGCGGCGCAGATAAAACCCGAGCGTTGACCCGGACTCGTACTCACCATTGATTTCGACGATGTCGCCCGGCCGCAGAAGGGGAAGGATGGCGTCGGCCAGCGCTTTGGAGGAGAGCGCCGGCGAAAAGGTGACCAGCGCCATGTGCGCGGCGATGAGGAAGGCTCCGGCCATGGCCCCGAGCGCGAGATTTCCTTGCCGGATCCATCCCCTCCGGCGCAGCAGCAGATTGGCTAGCGTGCCCGCCGCCAGCGAGATCGCAGTGATCCACAGCGGAACGCGGAAGGCCCCCATGGCGCGCCCGGTCAGGTCCAGAAAGTGTCCCATGGAGAGCGCATACGCGCCCGGGTTCTGCCGGAGAAGAGTGGAAATATCGGCGCCGGGCGTGGGCGGAGCGGCGCGCAGGGCCAGGCCCAGGGCCAGGGCGGAAGCCCCCCAGCCCAGCGCGAGAAGCACAACGGCGATTCGTCTTCCGGCAACACAGAGGGGGTGGTCTGGGCCGGCGTACCGGGCCGCCCGCTCCTCCTCCGTGAACCATCCGCCGAGCAGAAGCGCCAGCGCCGGCAGGGCAGGCAGCGAATAGTATTCCTGGCGAGTGGAAAAGCTGAAGAAAACCATCACCACCGCGGCCCAGACGCCCAGCAGGGTTCTCGCCCGGTCCCCCCGGTCCAGGGGCGCGCGGCGCAGAGAAGAGCGGAGGCGAATCCGCTCCAGCGCCTTGAACAGGAAGGCGCTCCAGGGCATCAGCCAGACCAGCAGCAAACCCCAGAAAAGCGGAAGCGAAACCGTGTCGTAGTCCCGCGGAACGCGGAGATTGAGATAGCGGAGAAACTGTTCGTTGAGGAAGAAGAACCAGAAGAATCCATGCACGTTGCCCGGGGTGGGCATGGTCCCGGAGGGATTCCCCTGCGCGGGGTTTGCGATCCCCGCGGCCAGATGCCAGGGAACTGCGATGGCCAGAAACACCAGCACGCTGGAGAGTGGTCGGCAGCGGCGCAAATGCCCCAGATTTCGAGTCAGGAACAGGTAAAGGAGGACGATGGCGGCGGGGAATACGATGCCAATGAGGCCTTTGGTGAGCACGTTGAGCGCGCAGCAGGCGGCGAATCCCCAGGTGGCGCCGCGACTCGGCTGGGGCTCTTCGAGGGAAAGCCAGAAGAGCAGCAGCGAGAGCGTCAGCCATAGACACACCATCGCGTCCGGCAACAGGATGCGCGAATAAATGAAGAGGCCGAAGCACGTCAGCAGAATGAGGGCCGAATAGAAGCCGGCGATCTCAAAGGCGAAGAGCTCCTTCCCGAAGGCGTATACGGCGACGAACAGCGCCAGCGCGGAGAGAGCGAGGGGAAGCCGCGCGGCCCAGTCGCTCGGGCCGAAGAGGTGGAAGCTGGCGGCCATGCTCCAATACAGCACCGGCGCCTTCTCCAGGTAGCGGATGCCGTTGGCGTGGAGGGTGACCCAGTCGTGACGGGTCAACATTTCGCGGGCGGCCTCGGCGTGCACCGAGTCGGCGTCGTCCAGAAGCGGCGGAGTGAAGAGAGCGAAGCTCGCGTACAGCAGGAGCCAGAGCGCGGCCAGCGCCCAGAGGCCTTTCGCCGCCCCAATTCGCGATGGCCGCA
>JAJYZK010000367.1 GCA_021799945.1 Acidobacteriota bacterium | reverse complement strand
CTTTCTGGAGGCGCTCGCGGACTACTATCGGCGCCGGCGGCAGCGCATGCTGCTGACCCGACACTTCCAACTGACCACCCCGTATGTGCTGCTTATGCCGGCCGAGGTGGAGGAATTCCGCGCTTCGCGCAGCTCCCCTGACGCGGGTTCGGGGCTGCAGGAGAAGTATGCCGACCTTCCGGGCATCACCTACTTCAGCGAAGTCTACTTCGACTCGACGGAAACCGCGGCCTTGGTCTATATGCTGGACTGGTGCGGGAATCTCTGCGCCCAGGCGAACTGGTTCTATCTGGAAAAAGAGAATGGCCAATGGATCCTGCGCTCCGGTCCGGCCGATTAGAGTGGACGAGAGCGCGGCGGCCGGGCCGCGGCCCCGAATGTTTCCCTGACAGCAAATGTCTCAGACGACGAAGAAGAGGAACGGTAGATGACAAGGCTCACCTCACTGACCGCCGGACTGCTGGCCGCCACCCTCGCTTGCATGCCCGTGATCTGTCCCGCGGCCGACGCGCCGGCGCCGGTCAAGACCGGGGAACCGGCGGCTGCGCCTCCCGATTCCACGACCGACGGGACGCTGGACGCCGGAGGCGAACATCTGCAATATCGCGCCGTCGCGGGAACCATCACCGTCGGCTCGACAGACGCACAGGACGCCGCGTTCGGCCCCGGAGGCATTCCCTCCGAGGACAGCGCATCGGGGGCCAGGACCGACGCCAATCCCAAAGACGCCCCGGCCACCGCGCGAATGTTCTACGTGGCCTATTTCCTGAAGAACGCCAAGCCGGAGACCCGACCGATCACATTTCTTTACAATGGAGGCCCCGGCAGCTCCACGGTATGGCTGCACATGGGCTGTTTCGGCCCCAAGCACGTGCTCACGCCCGGAGATACGCACCTCCCCGCCGCTCCTTACCGCTTGGCCGATAACGCCTACAGCCTGCTCGATGTGAGCGACCTGGTCTTCATCGATGCGCCGGGAACCGGATACAGCAGGATGTTCGGCAAGGACAACGAGAAGGCCTTCTGGGGCATTGACCAGGACGCGAATGCCTTTGCGCGGTTCATTCCGCGTTTTCTCGGCCAATACAGCCGTTGGAATTCTCCGAAGTATCTTTTCGGCGAGAGTTACGGGACTACCCGTTCCGCGGTGCTTGCCAACGTGCTCGAGAACAAGAAAGCGGTCGACTTGAACGGAGTGATTCTGCTTTCGCAGATTTTCAACTTTACGACCGATATCGACGAGCCGCGGACCAACCCGGGCGTGGATCTGCCCTATGAGCTGGCTTTGCCGACCTATGCGGCGACGGCCTGGTACCATCACAAACTGCCGCAGCAGCCGCCGGCGTTGCCGCCGCTGCTTACCGAGGTGGAGTCCTTCGCCATGGGAGAGTATGCCCACGCGCTCGAGCAGGGCACAGATCTTTCGGCTGCGGAGAAGCAGGCCATCGCCGAGAAACTTCACAACTACACCGGACTGCCCGCGGCCTACTGGGTGAAGGCCGATCTACGCGTCAGCGGCGGCGCCTTCGAGAAAAACCTTCAGAGCGACGACGACCTGACCACGGGCCGCCTGGACACACGTTTCTCCGGTCCTACGCTCGATCCGCTGAGCGAAGAGGCCGGCTACGATCCGCAGGCCTCAGCCATTGCCGGAGCGTATGTGGCGCTGTTCAACGACTATGCGGCGAAGGTGCTGAAATATGGGCAGGGCATGACCTATCTGCCGGAGATTGAAATGCGCGACGACCAGTGGAACATGGCCCACAAGGGCGATCCGCTGAACCACAACGTCGCGCCGGACCTGGCCATGGCCATGAAGACCAATCCGCGTTTGAAGGTGCTGGTGAACGGCGGCTACTTCGATCTGGCGACGCCGTTCTATGCCGCCACTTACGAGGAGAAGCACCTGCCCATTCCTTCCAATCTGGCCGGCAATATTCAGTACGATTGGTACCAGTCCGGGCACATGGTCTACGTGCGGGAGGAGGCGCTCAAGCAACTGCACGACAACGTGGCGGCCTTCATCCGGGCCAACAGCGCCGGGAACCAGTAAAGCATTCCGCAACCCCCGGCCCGGCGGGCGGAAGACCTTCGGCCGGCCCTGGTGTCAAGACGGCTCAGGTTTCCGCCGTTCGGTCCGAAGCGAGACGCTGGCGGAGCGGAGCGCCGGAGAGGAAGCGGTAATTTGGATGTCGCCCGGCGTCGCCGTCGATTGGACGATGGCTAGGCAGAGGCCGTTGAAGGCCTTGCGGCGGGAGGCCTTGTAGCTCTCAAGGCTTCGCGGATCGCCATTATCGACCCCGATCAGTTTGCCTTGCCCTTCAATGCGAAATTCGACCGCATTGTCGGCCAGCGGCGCCAGCCGGCCCTGCGCATCCTGGATCTGGACCGCCAGATGCGCAACGTCGCGCCGATCCGCGTCCAGCGAGACGCGATCCGGGAGAATCGCGATTGCCGCCGGTTCGCCCGCGGTGGTCACCTCTGCGGTGCAGACCACCTTGCCGTCTTTCACTCCGACCGCTTTCAACGCGCCTGCTTCGTACGGCACGTCCCAGGAGAGGTGCAGATCGGATGTGGTGCGGAGAACCTTGGCGCGGGCCGGGTAGTCGCCATAGCGGCTCTCCATTCCCAGGCGCGGAAATTCATATCCTTTCACGCCGAAGGACCTGCCATTCACAAAGAGCTCGACCGTGTCGCAGTTGGTGTAGCAGGTGACGGGGATGACCTGTCCTTCCTTACCCTTCCAGTTCCAGTGCGGGAATAGGCGCAGCATCGGCTGCGGCGTCCATTGGCTCTGGTAGAAGTAGAAGCCGTCCTTCTGGAAGCCGCACGTGTCGAGGACGCCGGCCTGCGAGCCCTTGAAGGGCCAGAAGGCCTCGCCGAGATAATCGATTCCGGTCCACATGAAATCCCCCGCGACATAGTCGTGAACCCGGACGAAGCGCCAGCGGGCCTCGGCGTCGAGCGCGCGATTCGATCGGGGAGGGAAGCGTTGCGGACCGGGCGCGGGCTCCGGAAACAGATAGGAGTAATCGCCTCGAATTCCTCCGATGCCGCCGCTTTCCGTGCCGATGTATCGCCGCTGGGGAAAGGCTGCGCGATCGATGCTGTAATACAAATCGGCTCGCTCCCGCCATCGATCGACGTAGTTGTAGCCGACAACGTCCAGCAGAGCGAGGAACTCCGGCTTCACCCGGTTGGAGAGCGGCTCCGAGGCGATGCGATCGCAGGCTACCGTTACCGGTCGGGTGGGGTCTTGCCCGTGGAAGAGATTGAGCAGGCCGCGCAGGGTCTGCGCCCCGTCGGGCGCGGCCTGATCCGGAACCTCGTTGCCCGCGCTCCAGATCACGATCGAGGGATGGTTGCGGTCGCGCCGCAGCATGTTCGTCGCGTCGCGCTCATGCCACTCGTCGAAATAGAGGCTGTATCCGTAGCGGATCTGTTCCTTGGGCACGCGCCACTCGTCGAAGGCCTCGGCCATCACCAGAAAGCCCATGCTGTC
>JAJYZK010000366.1 GCA_021799945.1 Acidobacteriota bacterium | reverse complement strand
GATCCGCCGGGGCCTGCGCAGCAGTGGGAGGCCTATCAGGATTACGGCCACAACCACTGGCGCAACAGCCTGATCTGGGGTGAGGATCTGCACGACATCTCCATCTATGGGCCGGGACGGATCTGGGGACGCGGCCTGGTCAGGAACAACGATCCGCAAAGCAAGAACCCCGCCTCTCGGCGTACCGAAGGGGTTGGGAACAAGTCCATCAGCCTGAAGAACTGCCGCAACGTGCAACTGCGCGATTTTCAGATTCTGGAGGGCGGCTGGTTCGGAATCCTGGCCACGGGGATCGACAACCTGCTGATCGATGGGCTCACCATCGATACGAATCGCGACGGCATGGATATTGATTCCTGCAGGAATGTGCGCATCGCCAATTGCGCCGTCAATTCCCCCTGGGATGATGCGATCGTTCCGAAGAGCAGTTTTGCGCTGGGCTTTCCGCGGGCGACGGAGAACCTCGCAATCGTCAACTGCTATGTAACGGGCGCCTATGAAGTGGGCAGCGTGATCGATGGCTCATGGAAACGCTTCGATCCTTCCGCGCGCGTGCCGCACACCGG
The DNA here is from genome assembly GCA_021799945.1 of Acidobacteriota bacterium. Taxonomy (GTDB): domain Bacteria; phylum Acidobacteriota; class Terriglobia; order Terriglobales; family Acidobacteriaceae; genus PALSA-350. Next base: position 2,947 of record JAJYZK010000366.1, on the reverse strand, counting down.
GCGCATCAAGTTCGGGACGGAGTCGAACGGCGGCTTCAAGAACATCACCGTCGCAAACTGCGTCTTCGACGGCTGCCAGGGGCTGGCACTCGAGACCGTCGACGGCGCTCATCTTGAGGATGTGACGATCACGAACCTTACGATGCGCGACATCGTCTCGGCGCCCATCTTCCTCCGGCTGGGCAGCCGGCTGCGCGGACCGGCGGAGTCCACCCAGACCGGGACGCTGCAGCGGGTCGTCATCAGCAACGTTGTCTGTTCGAATTCCGCTTCGCAGTTCGGCTGCATTGTCAGCGGTTCGCCGGGCCACCCCATTCAGGATCTCCATCTCCACAATATTTATATCCAGCATCGAGGCGGAGGAACGAAGGAACAGGCGGGCGTGACGCCGGCCGAAGATGCGCAAAAGTATCCCGAGCCGAACATGTTCGGCCCCATGCCCTCGCAGGGATTCTATTTGCGCCATGTGAAGAACGTGAGCCTCTCGGAAATCGAGATCGCCGCGTTAGCCGCGGACGCGCGGCCCGCCATCGTCCTGCAGAATGTGGACGGAGCCGACCTGTTTCACGTGCGGGCGCCTGCCGGCGCGCCGGTTCTGGAGATCCACGACTCCACCGGAGTAGACGCCCTGTGGGTGCGTGGTGTCAAAGACGGCATGCAGATCTGACGGGCGGATGCCGCACGAAGAGAGAAAGGGTAGATTGCAGCCGGAGGTCGGCGATCTTTTCGTTTGAATCCAAGGCGCGTTTGAATCCAAGGCGCCCGTGAGGCGAGAAGTCGATGCATGAGAATCGGGATCGGGAGGATGTCCCAGCCCATCTTCTGAGCCGCAGACAAACGCTGCCCGTGCTGGCCGGCATACTGGGCGTGACGGGTCTGCGGGCAGCCCGGGGGGAGCAGACCGCTGACCCGGAGCTGAACGCCGGCGCGGGAGTCTTCAACATTCGCGCCTACGGCGCCGCGGGCAACGGCGAAACCCTGGACACCGCCGCGCTGCAAAAGGCCATCGACGCCTGCGCCGCGGCGGGAGGAGGCACGGTGCTGGTTCCCGCCGGCACATTCCTGATCGGATCCGTGGAGCTGAAGAGCAATGTGAGGCTCTGGATCGCGGCGGATGGAAGGCTGCTGGGAAGCGCTCGCGGCGCCGACTATCATCCGGTAAATGCGATTCCGCTGAGCGGCGATTCGACGCTCGAGGATGGCAATTGGGCGCTGCTCTATGCCGTGAACCGGCGCAACATCGCCATCGAAGGTCCGGGAACCATCGACGGACAGGGGATACGCTTCCACTCCCCGGCGCGCGGCCTCCCGCCGCCCAGCGGCATCGGGGGCAGCCGGCGCCCCTATCTTCTTCTGCTGTACCGCTGCGTGAATCTCCGCGTGCGCGACATCGACCTTCTGGATAGCGCGTATCACAGCGTGCGCATCATCCAGTCCCATCGCGTGTCCATGGAGGGGATTTACATTCACAACCGGGTGAACCAAAACAACGATGGCTTCCATTTCATCAGTTGTGAATTCGTTACGGTGAGCAACTGCACGGTGCTGTCGCAGGACGACGCTTGCGCGCTCTTTGGAAGCTGCCGCGTGGTGACCATCACGAACTGTTCCTTCAGCACCCGCTGGTCGTGTTTCCGTTTTGGGGGCGGCGTGGCCCGCGATATCGCCGTTTCGAACTGCATTCTGCACCAGGTTTTCGGATGCCCGATCAAGTTCCACGGGGCGCCGGGCTCTCGGTTCGAGAATATGTCGTTTTCAAACCTCATCCTTGACGAGGTCACCGGACCTATCTCCATCAGCATCGGGCCGCGCCCGCCGGAGAGCGGCTCGTCCCCTGTCGAGGCGGTTCCGGCGGAGCCGGGCGAGCCCGCCGTGGCGCGGAACATCTCCTTCAGCAACATTCATGGAACAGTGACGACGAATCCGCCGCAGCTCCCGGGATACCCGTTTCCTTCCAGTTACCGCCCCGGTGAACTCCATTCCTGCATCGCGCTGAACTGCGTGGGCGATGCAATTCTGGAGAAGATATCGTTTGAGAATATCCACCTGACCTTTGGAGGCGGGGGCACGGCGGAAGACGCCGCACGGCGGCATTTGCCCGACATCGTCGGCGAGTACTTCGCGCTGGGGCCCATGCCGGCCTATGGCTTCTATGCGCGGAATGCGCGCGCGCTCACCCTGAGCAACATCCGCTTCGAAGTCGCTTCCCCGGACCTCCGGCCGGCCCTGATCCTCGATCGCGTGCGCGATGTCGTCGTCAGCGGCCTCTCGGTGGAAGGCAATCCGGATGCGGAGTCGGCGCTGCGCCTGATCGATGCCCGGCAGGTGTTGCTTACCGCCCCCCGCCTTCTCGGCGGCGCAAAGACATTCCTGCAAGTAGAAGGCGCGAGCACCGACGGGATCCTCGTCGAGGGCGGCGACCTGACTCGCGCGCAACAAAAGTTGGCGTTGGTGAATGGCGCATCGGCGGCATCCGTGCGCCTGTACCCCGGCTGATTGCCTTGGTTCTTGCGGGCTTTTCGGCGGCGCCTGTCCTCGATTTACGAAATGCGCTGCAGCCAGTCCATCAGAAACTGCGGCGCGCATCCCAGCAGAACGACCGCGGCCGCCGCCAGCGCCAGCGCGGCCTGGAGCGCGAGCGGAGGGCGGATGGGCAATCCGGATGCGGAGGAGTGTTCTCCGTCCAATTCCGCGGCGGGAGGCAGTACGTACACCTGCTTGAGCACCTTGAGGTAGTAATAGAGTGAGACGGCGCTGGCGGCAATGGCCAGCGCCACCAGCCCAAGGGCGCCGGCGGCGGGCTCTCCGCCAGGCGAGCCGCTCCAGGCCGTATAAAAAGCGGTGAAGAGATAGAATTTCCCGAAAAATCCCGCCAGGGGCGGAATGCCTGCGAGCGAAAGCAGAAAGACCAGCAGGCAGGCGGCGAGCGCCGGCGAGCGCTTGCTGA
>JAJYZK010000365.1 GCA_021799945.1 Acidobacteriota bacterium | reverse complement strand
CTGCTTTTCAATGACTTCCGCATAGCAGTCCAGCCTCCATGTATGCGGTGAACTTCGAGGACACAATCCTTGGCGGTCTGCGGTGGGAGAAATGTGTTTCACCACTTAATCAGACTGCGCCGCCGTGTTTTCGGCGCGGGCCACAACGGTTATTTTTCGTTTATTTCGAGAGGCGCAGGGAGCGCGGTGTTTGCGAGCTTTTGCGCGAGGGGAAAGCTCTGAGGACGCGGGCTCGCGCCAGCGGGGCGAAGCGTTTCGCCGGCCTCGCATGGAAATCAGCGGACCGCGGCCCAAGTGGCGTCCGGATTGAATACGTTCAGAGACGCGGCAATCTTCGCGGTAGACGGTCCCAGATCCTTCTCGTAAACCGAGCCAAATCGGTTGACGATGAACGTCTTCACTCCCGAGGATCGGTAGAGGGCGGGGAAGGCCACAAAGGCGAATCCTCCGGTCATCTTTCCATCGACGACGTAGTTCTTCGCTCCGCCGAAGGCGTTTGCGCCCTGTCCGTCGAGGATCCGGAAATAATAGCCGTGAAACGGGATGCGATCGGGGCGGTTGAAGCTGGCCTCCGCGATGTAGGGGCCCGCCGGGCTGGAGGACGCGGAATCCGTGGAGGGCCAGTACAGCCCGTTGTGAGTTCCCGGCCGGCTGTTGAAGCGCCGGGCGTATTGCGCCACCCCGCCCTGTTCCGCAGAAAGGGAGTAGTACTCGTTTTCTGCGTCCACCATCGCATGCAGGATGTCAATGGCATCCAGTTCATTCTCGCCGATGCGGCGATAGAGGATCTCCTGCCGGGCCAGGCCGGCTTCGAAATACCATTGGCCGCCCCGTTCGAAGAGGGGAACCGGAAGAGGCCAGTTTTCCGCGCCGACGTACAGGGTAACCTCCCGATCAGGCTCCTGAACGAGGCGATGCATCTGTTCGTACTTCTTCACGAACTGCTGAATCTCCGCCCTACGCTCAGCGACGTCTCCCGTCCACAGAACGATATTCCTGGAGTCTTCCCCGAGGATGGCGACGATTTCGCCCTCGTCGTCTTTGCGCGCGGCCGCGTAAAGCGCGTCGGCGGCCGTTTGCGCCGAGGCGAAGCTTCGCTGCGTATGAGCGGCCGGGGGGGAAGCGGTCGCCGGCTTGGGTTTGGCGGGGGCGGACTGCGCGGCGCGCGCGAGGGGCGTCCACGTCGGCGGCCAAAGGACTGCAATCAGCGCCAACCCGGCGATGGGAAATGACCTTAAATATTGTGACACTGTGATTCCTCTGGATCGCTGGGTTTGCCGTTTTCGCTCCGCTCGATCCTGCGTTGACTCCCGCGCCACAGAGCGATGAGGCCGTTGGCGGCGACCGTCTATCTTCTGCCGCCGCCGCCATGGAAGCCGCCGCCGCCAAAGCCGCCGCCGTGGAAGCCGCCAAAGCCGCCGCCGCGGAAGCCACCGCCGCCAAAGCCGCCGCCACGGAAGCCGCCGAAGCTGCTCTGGCCGCGGGCGGAGAAGCTTCGGGTCATCCCCCCTGCGCCGAAGCCGCTAAAGACTCCGGACCGGGTTCGTCCCGGGAATCCTCCACCGCGATCGAATCCCCGCGCGATCCGGGGATTCGGTTGGATCCGCCGGGCGAAGCCGGGATACCCGTGATAGTAGTTATAGCGGTTGAAAAAGGCTGGCCCCCGTCCGAAGTAAGGAGCTCCGCCGAAGTACACGCTGCGGTTGTACCAATCCATGTCCCATCGGTTCCACCCCCAGCCATACCCCAGAAACGGGCCCATGCCGAAGCCGATGCCGAACGACAGGCCGGGGCCGTCCCACCACGCGCCCGGCACGTCCACCCATCCCGGCCAGGGATCCATGTCAAAACCGTAAGCGTCCCACGGATCGTAGGCTGGAACGTAAACCTCTTCGCTGTGGGGCGAAGCCGGTTCGATGCTGATGTAGCCATGCTTGTCGATCACCTTGATCTGGTGATTGCTCTTGAGGGTGCCGGCCTTTTTGGCCTCCCGGCGCATCTCCTGGATGGCGTCCATCACGTCGGGCTGCTGATTGTAGTATGCATCGCCCAACTCGGAGGTCCAAGGGAGGTTGGATGCCAGATTCTGTAGGACCGGCGGAAAGGGCAGCAGCGATTTGACGCTCGGATCCCACGATTGCTGATCTGCGGCCGAGGCAAGCTCCTCGGGCGAGAATGTTTCCCTGGGGGCCAGCCATGCGTTGGCCTGAGCGATCTCCGCCGGAAAGCTGGAGGCCGCCAGGATGGAGGCGACCAAGGCATCGGGGTACAGCGCGATCGGCGCGACGAGCTGTTGCAGTTGCTGCGGCGATTCGATCGCATATGCCGCGTTCGCAGGTCCGCCGCCGCTCGGCGGGCCTTCCGGCGATTCTCTGGGCAAGCCCGGAGGCGCGCTCGGAGCCGGGCTCTGATTCGGGCCTGGATATGGGTTGGGATCCTGGAATGCACCCGGATAGGAGCCCGGGTAAGAGGCAGGAGACCCCAGCACGGAACCCTGGAGAAGAATGCCCGCAATCACGGCCACCGGCAGGCTGCGCAAGACCGAACGTTGCATAGCGGCCCTAATTGTACAATGCCGGCGACTCGACGCGCCCTGTGGCCTCCTGGCGGTGAGCATCGTCGCTCACCTACCCTTGCCACCATCGCTTCCGGAGAAAGATCGGGAAAATACAAATCTTTATTAAAAATAAATAAATATTCCGTGGGAGGTCCGCGCCGCGCTGCAAGAAAGCCCTTGACTCGGCCGCCTGAGGTAAAAGCTGTCGGTCTCGGCGGAGGCGCAAACCTGCCTCCCCGCCTCCGTTGTTCGCTGCTAAGACCGGCCCTGCGGCCGGCGTGTCGCCAGACTACAGGAGCGTTCCTCCTTCTCCGTCCGTCGGCGGGCCTTCCCTCGCGGTCGAAGGATCGAACCGGTGGATCGAACCGGTCGCCGATCTTTCGACGGCAGTGGAAATAAGTCGCTCCGGCCGAGAGTTTTTACACTCTCGGGGCGTTATGTGCAACTCCGGGGCCGCGCGGAGTGTCTAAGCAGTTGGGTGCGAAGGGAGCGAAGGTTAGATGAAATATCGCAGAACGGCTTGGGTAGCCGCCTTGATTTTGCTGGTGGGCGCAACGGCATTTGGCGCCGATATTCGGACGGATTACGACCATGGGGCGAACTTCTCGGCGATCCATACTTATTCCTGGGGAAAGGTGACCACCGCAGATCCCTTCTATGTGGATCGCATCAAGCGGTCTGTCAACCAGGCGCTTCAAGCGAAGGGATGGCGGATGGTGTCCTCAGGCGGGGACGCAACGCTGTTCGCCACCGACAGGGTCAAGAACGAGCAACAGCTTGAAACCATGTATGAGGGCATGGGCGGCGGCTGGGGCGGCGGTTGGGGCGGCATGGGCGGCGGCTGGGGCGGCATGGGCATGGGCCGCATGGGCATGGGGGGCATGGGCGATGCCACCACCACCACCGTCGACCAGCGGGTTGGAGTCCTGGTGATCGACATCTTTCAAAGCGGCTCCAA
>JAJYZK010000018.1 GCA_021799945.1 Acidobacteriota bacterium | reverse complement strand
TGGTCGTGACGGAGTTGGCGATCGACTGCAGGAGCATGGTCGTGCCGGTGCGCGGCGGAGCGACGATCAGCCCGCGCTGGCCCTTGCCGACCGGGGTCAGAAGATCGGTGACCCGCCCGCTGGTGTTTTCGTGCGCCGTCTCCATGCGAATCCGCTCTTCGGGATAGAGCGGAGTGAGATTGTCGAAGAGGATTTTGTTCCGCGTCTCTTCCGGCGATTCGAAATTGATGGCCTCGATCTTCACCAGAGCGAAATACTTCTCGCCCTCATGCGGGGGGCGGACATTGCCGCTGATGGTGTCTCCGGTCTTGAGATCGAACTTTCGGATCTGCGACGGCGAAACGTAGATATCGTCGGGGCCGGGAAGGTAGTTATAGTCCGGCGAACGCAAAAAACCGTAACCGTCGGGCAGTATCTCCAGCACGCCCTCGGCGAAGATATGACCCTCCTTTTCGCTTTGCGCCTGGAGGATTTTGAAGATCAGGTCTTGTTTCCGGAGGCCGCTGGCGCCGGGGATTTCCAACGAGCGCGCGATGCGGCTTAGCTCCGTGATTTTTTTGTCTTTCAACTCAGAGATGGTCATTGTCACCTGCGGATGGGAACTTCTGGGGGGCTGTGCCGGGAAGGGATCTTGCTGATGTCGAGAGGTTTGAGAGTTAGTCTGCGGCGCGTGGGACCGACCGGGCCCCGGGCAGGGCCGCGCTATGCCGCGCGGCGCTGCTGGACCTGGGAAATCTCCGCGGCGGAGTCTGGGGAGGCGACCGGAGATTCGTGTCGGAAGCGCACCAGAACGTCGTTTGTGGTGTCTTGCAGCCGGGTATTCGGCTTATGCATTTTACGAGTAGCCTTGGAGGCTAACTGGCAGAGCTGGTAGCGGTTCTTGACATGGGCAAGTGCCCCAAAGATAAGATCGGAACGCATTTTTATTCTCCTCGGTTTTGCATCCTTTGACCGTCCGCCGCCCCTCAACTTCAGGCTTCGAGCGACCGGCTTCCAGGAATCCGGGCTCGCTGCCGCAGCGTCGGTCGATTTTCCAAAGTATTAGACGTTATAGAACGAGTCTTGCCACACTTAATTTCGTCTTGCTTTCATCTCCCGGAAGCGCGCGGTTGAGGATCGGAAGTGCTCGCCGGTTCTCCGCCTTCGCCAGTCCGGCTCAGGCTTCCGGGCGCACTCCACTCCCGCGAATTCCGTTCCAGAAAGATCGCCTCATTTTGAAGCTGTCTTGAAACCGGCCGACTTCACCGGTCCCGCCTTCACTCTTCGCTTCGTACTTCGACAATCAGCCTTTTGCAGCGCCGTGCAGCGCCCCTCCCCCGATTTCTGGACAGGGCATTGTTCGGATGCATCGCTGAGAAGAGGTGGTGAGCGACCGGCGCTTTGCCAAGGTGGAGATCTAGCCGCTTTGCCGCAACTTCGTAAAGCAAGAATGAAGTTATCGCGCCGCCAAGCGCCCGGTCAACTGTTTTTTCATAGAAAATTACGAAACTGGTTCCTGAAAATGGAAGATTTTCGCCCTTGCCGCGCCTGCATGGGATGCAAAAAGAATGGATGCCGTCCAGAGGATCAAGATGCCTTCCGTCGCGCATCGAAACCATCGCGGCAGTCGTCCGCCTGTGGAAAAATCGAGGCCACAGGCGCCCGCGAGTGCTTCGCCGGAGCGCAGGCCGGACAGGGCCGCGAATGGCAGCCATTACCCGGCCGGGTGATAGTCGGGCGCAGCACAAACCGGTACGATGTCCGGAGGCAGCGCCGCGTTGCAAAATTTATGGAAAAGGCAAGCCAGGAGATCGGGGGCCGGGAGATCGCCGAGCGGGAGACTTCCGGGGAGAACGCAACGCCTGAAGGCCGCAAACCGATTCGAGAGCTATCTCGATCCGCGGCTTCCCCGCAGCCGGGCGAGAAAGGCTCGCTTTTGTCCATGTGGGAAATCCTATTGCAGTTGCGCGTTTTGCTGCCTTACCTCAGCCGCCTGGTCCCTCTGCTGGATCGGGGCCTGATCAAGTCCCCTCCGGAACTGTCGGAAATTCGTAAAACCCTGGCTGAAATGCAGGCTTCGCTCCGGGACTGGGGTTCCCGGGCGAAGATTCAGGCAGATCAACTCGACCGCATCGAGGCGGAAATAAGCCAGCTTCTGGCGGAGAATGAACGGCACGCCAAGCAGAGCCGCGAGCTGGCGGAGGGAATGCGGGCTTTGTCCAGCCGCCTGCTGCTGCTCACCGCGATCCTTTCCGTTCTTTTGGCGGCGCTGATCCTCTTGCAGATTCTCCGCTGGGTCCACCCATGACCCTGAGCCATGACCCTGAGCCAGGACCTTGACCGAGGACCCTGAGCGCCCTGCCGCATGCACTGCGCCCCTTGCAGATTAGTTAACGTTAACAAAGATTTTGATCCCATCAAATCGAAATGCAAACAATCGGGCGCTTTCCTGCGCCCTTCCCGATTCCCCTGTTGCCAGTTCTTAATTTGCGGGGCTAGCATACCCGGTAGTTCGGTGCAGCCCGCTTCAGCGAGCGCGCCAGACTTGCCCGAAGTCGTTCCAAGTCTTTCGAAGATAGCAAATGGTCGGCTGGCTTCGGCCGCCGCCGTCGTGTGGAGTGACTCTCTATGGCATGGTATGCCTACTGTGTGAGCGAAAAGCAGTCATTCCCTGAGCTTTCCCGCCACCGAAAACCGATACCGATGGAATCGGTCGCCGGCATCTCAGGCAATCAAATCTTCCTTTACCCAGCCAGTGATCTCGCCGTTATCGTAAGTGAACACAACCCAACAGACGATCTGGACCAAAAAGCGGCAGTGGAACATGCTCGCGTTATCAGCGATTGTTTCAAGCTGACCACCGTCCTACCCTTTCGCTTCGGCACGATTTTTGCGGATGACGAGGGGCTGCGACGCTCCATCCGATCCAACCAGAGGCAGTTTCTCGCCAATGTAGAACGGCTGCGCGGCAAGGCGGAAATGCACCTGAAGGTTCTCATGGAGGATTGCGCGCGGGAGGATCCTCGAAAACTGCCGGAGCCGGAGACTGTGGGCCGGGGTTATCTCTCCAATCTTCGGGAAAATGCAACCCGCCAGCGCGAGCGCCAGACCAAGGCGCGAGCGATCTCGGTGCAGATGCATCGGATGTTCAGCCCGATCGATGAAGAGGTCAGCTGCCGGCGGGTCGACTCGGGCAAAATGCTGCTTGATATCGCGCATCTCATCGAACACAGATGCGTGGAGCGGTACCAGAACAAATACTCGAGCGCGAGCCAGCAGTTGAAGGATTGCCGGATGCAGCTCTCGGGTCCCTGGCCGCCGTACCACTTCGTGCACCGCCTTACGCGGCCCATGCACGGCGGTCAGCCGCACGTGGCGATGGCGTAGCGGGCATCGCGAACAACGCCGGCGTCGGAGCCGGAAGGCGGAGTTGTGCGCGGCGCATGCTTCGCCCCTGCCGGCTGCCGGGGCGAAGGCCATTCGCCATTCGGAAGACCTCCCCGATGGCCGGATCGGGCGCCGAAGCGGGCCTCCCTTCGTTCCGCCCCGCAGTTGTGCCTGTTGCGGTTGTGGATGACATCCGGGAGCCGGAAAACCCCTGTTTTTTTTTTCGGGGTTTGCTGGCGGGCCGCCTTAGAAACGCGCCAAAGCGACGCGAGAGGCGTAGGATCCCGGATCCCTTCCAAACCCTGTTCTCCGGGAGTGGGCAGGGCTGCCGCACGAAATTCGTTGCAGAACAACCGCAGATCCTTCGACTCCGTTTGGCCTAAAAGCCGGCCAAACTCCGCTCAGGATGACAGTTCCTTTGCGATGACAGTTCCTTTGTGATGCAAACTTCCGACTCAGGACACCAGTGTCCTGTTCCCGAGGTTCGCCACAAAATCCATGTCATCCTGAGCGCAGCGAAGGATCTGCTTTTTCATCGATTTCCGCAGAGCAGTCCCGCTTCCGTGGATGCTGCGAGCTTCGGGGGCGCCACACTAGATCACGTCCGCCTTGGCGGCGGGCAGATCCTTCTTTCGCCGGCTCAGCACAAAGCTGGCGCGGGCGCGCCGCTCCACGGAGGCATGCTCGATCTGCCTCCAGAACGCCGCGAAATAGTCGACCGCGGAGGTGATCGACACCAGAACCATGAAGTAGATCGCGGCGATGGCCGTCCAGTATACGGGCAGGATAAACCAGCCAAAGCGCCAGGCATACCACCGGCGGGCGAGGATGACGGCAACCACCGAGACGATTTGAATGACGGTCTTCAATTTGCCCAGGTCGCTGGCCTCGATGGTGAAACCCTCGGTGCTGGCGATGGAGCGCAGACCGCTTACCAGGAACTCCCGGCCGATCACCAATACCGCAATCCAGGCCTTCATCACCTGCGGGTTGAATTGCACCAGAGCGATGAAGGCCGCGGTGATCATCAGCTTGTCGGCGAGCGGATCGAGAAGCATGCCGATGGTGGTGATCTGGCCGCGTTTGCGGGCCAGGTATCCGTCCACCCCGTCGGTGATCGAGGCCAGGATGAAGAGGAGGGATGCGGCGATCTCCTTTTCGCCATGCGGGCTTCGGAAGGGGTAGCTGTTGGACAGGATCCAGATGAACAGAGGAACGAAGAAGATCCTGCTCATCGTGATGGAATTGGGAAGGTTCACGATCGGCTCGTGAGAGTGGTTGGCCGGTGGACGGCGTATGTATGCCTATTATGCACCACCGGGAGCGGCGCCGGCCCCCGCTGCGCGGTCCCACCGGGGTCCGGGTTCGCGAGGACGGCGCAGGCCGGTTACCTTCGGGTGGGGGTCAGGCGTAGATGCCCCGCTGCCGGATCGTGCAGGCGACGCGGTCGATGGCCAGCATATAGGCGGCGATGCGGTTGTTGACGGCATGCGCTTCCGCGTAACGGACCACATCGTCGAAGCTTTCCGCGAGAATGTGCTCCAGCCGTTCGTTGACCACCGACTCCCTCCAGAAATAACCCTGGCGGTCCTGCACCCATTCGAAGTAGGAAGCGGTGACCCCTCCGGCGTTGGCCAGAATGTCGGGCACGATGAAGATCTTTTTGTCGGCCAGGATCTCATCGGCCACCGCCGTGGTGGGACCGTTGGCGCCCTCGCAGACGATCCGGGCCTTGATGCGGTCCGCGTTGCGGCTGGTGATCACATTTTCCGTTGCGGCGGGGATGAGGATTTCGCATTCGGCCTGCAGCAGGCCGGTGGAGTCGGCGCCCTCGGCGCCTTTGAAGCCGAGGATCGTGCCGTTACGCTCCCGGTGCTGCTGTAACAGAGTCACGTCGATGCCGTTGTTGTTGTACAGGCCGCCATCCTGTTCCGCGATCCCCACGATGAGATAGCCCTTCTCCATCATCAGGCGGGCCGCATTGGCGCCCACGTTGCCGAAACCCTGCACGATGACCCGGCAGCCCGCGCGCGGCAGTTTCAGGTATCGCAGGGCCTCATCGCACATAACGGCGATGCCCCGGCCGGTGGCTTCGCGGCGTCCGCGCGATCCGCCCAGGGCGAGCGGCTTTCCGGTCACCACGCTGGTGACGGTCTGCCGCATGTGCATGGAGTAGGTGTCCATGATCCAGGCCATGACCTGCTCGTTGGTGTTCACGTCCGGCGCCGGCACATCCTTTTCCGGCCCGAGAAACTCGATCAACTCCGCGGTGTAGCGGCGGGTCATCCGCTCCAACTCCCCGATCGACATCTTTTTCGGGTCGCAGATCACCCCGCCCTTGGCCCCGCCGAAGGGGATGTTGACGACGGCGCACTTCCACGTCATCCAGCTTGCCAGCGCGCGAATTTCATCGAGGGTGACGTCGGGCGCGTAGCGGATGCCGCCTTTGCACGGGCCGCGGGCGATGGAGTGCTGCACCCGGTAGCCGGTGAACACCTCCACGCTCCCATCGTCCATCGAAACCGGGATGTGGACGATGATCTCGCGGGAGGGGGAGCGCAGAAGCTTCCAGAGCCCTTCGTCCAGATTGAGTTTTTGGGCGGCGAAGTCGAAGCGCGCCGCCTGGGCCTCCCATGGATTGATCTCGTGTTCTAACGATATGGTTTCCATGGACCCAATTTCCTCCTGCGCCGCAAACCGCTCGAAACGCTCTGAGTATAGGCGTCCGGAAAGGGCGCTGCAAGGGAGCGGAGCCGCTTTGCCTCGATCCGCCGCAGGCCATTCCACACCCGCCGGCGGAAATCACCAGCTCACTGCGGAGTAAAACGTATTGCCGCCGGAGCGCAGATCTTTGCCGTAGCCCAGGACATAATCAAAGCTCCCCATCGTCCGGATCGTGATCTGAAGTCCGGTATCCGAAAGCCATTTTCCCGACCCGAAGAATCCCGAGGGATCGAAGATTTCTCCGCTATCCAAAAATGGACCCGCGGTGACCACGGAAAAGGGATCGTGATGAACGATCTTGGCGAAATCCGAGTTTGAAAGGACAAAGTTCCTGCCGAGCGGGGCGTTGCCCTTCATGCCGTCTACCAGGCCGTTGTGGCCGCGCATCCACAGAGTGTTGTCGCGGTCGAAGCCGAGCATGAATAAGTCGTCGAACGGCGTCTCGCCGAAGGTCCTGCCCATCCGCAGCATGCTGTGCAGCGCATCGTCGTCGCCGCGGGCTTTGGGCAGCCATTCGGCCGCCAGCGAGCCCTGGATCCGGCCATACCGGCCAAGCGGACGGGCGAAAAAATCGCCCAGCTCCCCGCTGGCGCCGGCGCGCAGGGTGAACTTCCTCTCCGGGTGCTGGAACAGAACCCAGTTTCCCTCGGAGCGGGCCGCAATCCCCGAGCTGTTGGTGAAGAAGGGGCTCGCCGCCGCCGGGATGCCGTAAAGGCTGCGAAAAATCCGGTGCGAAACTTCGGCGCCCAGGCTCCATTGAAAACGCCAGCTTGGGATGGACTGCACGGCCGCTCCGGCCACCTCCCTTTCCTGGTTCAGGCCCGCCGGCGGCCGGGTCGAGCGAATCAGCGTGTTCCGGATGTCCCAGTTTTCGTTGCGCCCATCGAAATAGAGGCGAAAACGGCGGCTGGGGCTTTCGCCGATCGGTCCCGCGAGCTCGCTGGCGAGCAGGCGCTTTTCGTCGTCCCAGCGAAGGAATGAGCGCCAGTTCAATCCTTTGCCGTTCAGGTTGTAGAACTCCGGATAGACCTCAAGGTAGGGCAAGCCTCGCAGCGCGGTCCCAAGGCAGGGCAAGTCCAGGCAGAGCCCGCTCTTTCTTGCGCCGGGGTCAAAGCTGAGGTGAAAGGATCCGTCCGGCTGGGCTTCGGGATCCAGGCGCATGTCGGGAAAAAGATTCAGGGCCTGCAACTGCGCCTGGCTGGTGAGAAAGCGATCGCGCCGCCAGACGGCGCCGGGGGAAAAGGAAAAGATTCGATCCAGGATCGATGGGTCCAGAAAGGGGGTGGGATCGTAGGTAAGATCGCTCAATCGCGGCCTGTCCACCCGATTCCAGTACTTCAGCGCCGCGTCCAGATTTCCCTCCAGAAAATAGATGGAGGCGAGGAAGTTGGCGGCATAGACGCTCTTGGGATGGATGGCGAGGGCCCGGCGCAGCTCGTTTTTCGCCAAGTCGAAATGCTTCTGGCGATAGGCGATGCCCGCCATTTCCTCCAGGAACCGGCTGTCACGCGGATTGCGCGCGAAGGCGGCCCGGAAGGTCGCGTCGGCCTCGCTCAGATGGCCCAGGCGGGCCAGGGCCAGACCGCGATAGATCTCCAGATCCGCGGGTTCGGCCGGAGACCGCCGCGTCAGGCGCAAAACATCGTCCCAGCGGCCTGCGTCGTACAGCCGCTTGACTTCGGCGACGGGAGGCGACGGCGGCAACGATGTTTGAGGAGCGGCTTGAGGGAGCGTTTGAGGAAAGGCGCGCCCGGGTGGAAGAAAAAACAGGAGCAGCGGCAGCAGGAGGATCAATCCCCGGCCTGGGGTATTGCGAGTAGCATCCAGTCGCCCGCGCCGCTCCATTCCGCCTCAAATCCCTCCTTCGAGATCCGAAGCATTTTCTGGCGCGCCGGGTCGTTCACAAACACATAGCCGCGCGCAGAATCCACTCCCACTACAACCACATAGTGCAGCGGTCCCCGCCGCCCGCTCGCCTTGAGGCTGACGATCAGCGGGCGTCCCTGAGCAAGCTGACGCCGCAGGTCGTCCCATTGCCCGGGAAATGCAAATGCGCGGTAGCCGGCCTGGCGGAGATAGCGCGCCATGGCGCTCGCGAAGATTCCGCCTGCAGGGGGATAGAATAGCGCGGCTTGAATCCTGCCCGGATCCGAGTCCGGCGACGCGGGACGGCCTTCCTTGCCATCCCAATAGCGCATCACCATGGTCATGGAGGCGGAGCCGCACGCGTCGCGGGTCTGCGCGGCGAAAGGAACGTCGATCCAAATCGCCGCATCCTCCGCCCGGGCCCGGCGGCCTGCCGGCGCCGCGAGCGTCAGCAGGCAGATCCAGATTGCCCGCTTCATTTTCTTTTCTAGTGAACGGCGACGATGATCAAAATCAATGCGGCGAAGCCAACCAGGAGGAGCAAGAGATCGTGATCGGATAGGGTTCCCGCCGCAAAGTCCTTTTGCGCCTTTTGGGAGCGGGCAGCCAACTGGGCCAGGTCGGCGTCGCTGAGATGATCGACGGCGGTCATCACCTGGCGATAGTTCACGTGGGCGGCTTGCAATGCGTTCTGGGCGCCGGGCATGGTGAGCAGGCTGCGCACCTGATCGCGATTCCGCAGGCGCGCGGCGGAGGCCGCGGCGACGTCGTTTTGTATGGCCGACGGAGAGACAATGTAATCCTGGGCTAGGAGATCCGGGGGGGCCGCCAGGGCCATACCCAAAAGTAGCGCGAGGGAAAATTGAACCTCGCCTGAAAGCAAATTCTTCATGATTCCTCCCGGCGCTGTCGCGCGTGCTTGGTAAGTGAAAGTCTATCGGCCCCGAGGAGCCCGTTCAAGGAGGGGTATCTGTCCCGGCAAGGCCGCGCCACCCGATGTCCGTTCAACAAAGATCGGCCGGTGGAAGTCCGGCTCGAGGAATTTGGCCTGTAAGCCACCGAAATGCATTGGCTTGGTGGAACTTTGCGGAATCTCTCCGCAGTCTCCCGCGGCCCGCCTCCAGGGCGGCTCGACGGCGGCTTGCCAAGCTTTGGGGTTGGATGCTGCTGGCCGGGGTCCGCGGCAGCCGCGGCGCAGTTTAGTATGAGCACGGATGCTGCGCTTATCTCCAGTCTCGCCCGACCGCGCCGAATTCCAGCGTCTTGCCGCGGGCTCAACCCTGGTTCCGGTCTTCCGCCGGCTCAACGCCGATCTGGAGACGCCAGTCTCCGCCTTTCTGCGGGTGGCCGCGAACGAGCCTGAATCTTTTCTGCTGGAGTCGGTGGAGGGCGGGGAGAGCATCGGCCGGTATACGTTCATCGGGGTCAAGCCCTATCGCAAGGTGGTCGCCCGCGGCGCATCGATCCTCATCGAGGAGCGGGGAAGGCGGCGGCGGATGGAGGGTGACGTCTTCGAACTGCTCAAGACGATGCTGGCCGGCCACGCTCCGGCCCGCATTCCCGGCCTTCCGCCCTTCACTGCGGGGGCCATCGGATACTTCGCTTACGACGCGGTGCGCCGGCTTGAGCGCTTGCCCGAGAAGGCGCGCGACGACCTGCGCCTGCCCGACGCCTGCTTCATGTTCTTCGATGAAGTGTTGGCCTTCGATCACGTGAGAAAAGAGATTGTGTTGATGGCCACCGCGGACCTGACGCGAAACAAGCCGCAGGCCGCCTATGCGGATGCGGTGCGCCGCCTGGCGCGGATGGAAAGGCGGCTGGCCAATCCGATTGCCGGCCCGGCGCCGGCCGGCGCCCGAAGCCGTTTCTCCGTGGACGCGAACTTGAGCAAGCGGGAGTTTGTCAAGGCAGTGAGGGCCATCCAGCGTTATATCCAGGCGGGGGACATCTTCCAGGCGGTGTTTTCCCTCTATCGGGCGCTGCGCATCGTCAATCCTTCGCCGTATCTGTATTTCCTGCGATTCGGGCTGGAGCGGACTCCGGCGGCCGCCGGGAAACGGCGCGGCGGCCGGACCCAGGGGGAGATCCCCACCTACCTGATTGGCAGTTCGCCCGAGCTGCTGGTCCGCGTGCAGCAGCGGCATGTCGAGTATCGTCCCATCGCGGGAACCAGGCCGCGGTCCACAGACGAGGCCGAGGACCTGCGCCAGGAACGGGAGCTGCTGGGCGACGAGAAGGAGCGCGCCGAGCATGTGATGCTGGTCGATCTCGGCCGCAACGACGTGGGCAGGGTAAGCGAGTTCGGCAGCGTTCGGGTGAAGAAACTGATGTTCGTCGAGCGCTATTCGCACGTGATGCATCTGGTCAGCGCGATTGAGGGCGAGCTGAAGCGCGGGCTATCCGCGGTGGACGCATTCACCGCCTGTTTCCCGGCCGGCACCCTGAGCGGAGCCCCCAAGATCCGGGCCATGGAGATTATCGAGGAGCTGGAGCCGACCCGCCGCGGGGTGTACGGGGGCAGCGTCTTTTATGCCGACTTTTCCGGCAACCTCGATTCCTGCATTGCGATTCGCAGCATGGTCATGCAGGAGGGCCGGGGATATATTCAGGCCGGCGCGGGCATCGTGGCCGATTCCATTCCCATCAAGGAATACGAAGAATCGGTGAACAAGGCGCAGGCGCTGATCCGGGCCATCGAGCGGGCGCGAGCATGGCAGGCGGACCGAGGCCGGCCGGCCTGAGGTGAACCGCGGCGAATCGCCGGCGCCTCCGCGATACACTTTGACAAGAGCCGCCATGGTCTTTGTTCTCGACAACTACGACTCCTTTACCTACAACCTCGTGCAGTACATGGGAGAGTTGGGGGCGGAGATGACCGTGCGGCGGAACGACGAGATCACGCCTTCTGAAGTGGAGGCGCTGCGGCCCAGCCATATTCTGCTGTCTCCCGGCCCCTGCACGCCGCAGGAGGCCGGCATCAGTATCCCGCTGATCCGCCATTTCGCAGGCAAGACTCCGATCCTCGGCGTGTGCCTGGGCCACCAGGCCATCGGCGCGGCCTTCGGAGGCCGGGTGGTGCGCGCTCCCCGGCTCATGCATGGAAAGACCAGTCCGGTGGAGCACGACGGCAAGGGAGTCTTTGCCGGCCTGCCCAGCCCGATGACCTGCACCCGCTACCACTCGCTCATCGTTTCCGAGGAGGGATTGCCGGAGGAGCTGGAGGTGACCGCGCGCGCGGACGACGG
The DNA here is from genome assembly GCA_021799945.1 of Acidobacteriota bacterium. Classification (GTDB taxonomy): domain Bacteria; phylum Acidobacteriota; class Terriglobia; order Terriglobales; family Acidobacteriaceae; genus PALSA-350. Next base: position 5,189 of record JAJYZK010000018.1, on the reverse strand, counting down.
GCCGGGAAGGCGAACCATCATGGGACTGCGTCATCGCGATTATCCGATCGAGGGCGTGCAATTCCATCCCGAGAGCGTCCTCACCGCGGAGGGCAAGTCGCTGATTCGGAATTTCCTGGCGCTATGAAATCCGCGGCGGCTTATGTGGGCGGCGCCGCCTGCTGCCTGCTGCTGACCGCGCACCCCTGCGGCGCGGTCGAACCGCCGCAGGGGCAGTGCATCGGCAGCACCGCGGCCTCCGAACTGAAAATCTCCGGTCCCGCGCAGATCGATCACGGTCAAACGCTGCTATGCAACGGAAGCACGGTAACCGCGGGCGGGCAGGAGGTGAAGATCGCGCTGGTTCGGGGCGGGGAGCTGCGCCTTTGCGCCACCACCAGCGTTCACCTGGCGCAGAACTCCATCCCCTCCGACCCCGGCAGTCGTTCCCTGCTGATGGCTCTGGACCGCGGAGCTTTGGAGGCGAGCTACGCGGTGGGCAAGTACGCCGACGTTTTGCTGACTCCGGATTTGCGCATTCTTATCTCCGGGCCGGGACAGGCGAACCTGAGCATTCGCGTGAACACGGCCGGGGATACCTGCATCCACAATCGGGGCGCGGAGGCGCCCTATGTGACCGTGAGCAGCCAGCTCGACGGTGGAGCGTACCGGGTCGAGCCCGACCAGCGGGTGACCTTCGAGCATGGCAGCCTCCGCCAGGTGGTGGACCGCGAGCCGGAGCCCTGCGGCTGCCCCAAGCCGCAGCCGGCGCAGGCCGCAGCCGGCGGTGGCAAGACGCCTGCCGGCGGACCCTCCTCCACTCCGGCGGATACGGCCTGCCCTCTGGCCGAAAGCGAGGGCCTGGCCTCTCCGCCTCCGCCGCCGAAGCAGCCCGTTGTGCCGCCCGGCGAGGCCCATGCGGAGGTCACCGTTCCTTTAACCTACAACGGCCAGGCGGCGCCCCCCTCGACGGGCGCGGCGGGGTCCGCCCCGGCCGGCGCCAACGGATCGGCCGCCTCCACGCCGGCGCCCGAGGCCAAAACGGCGGCGGCGCCTCCGAAGCGCGGCCAGCCCGGATTTTTTCATCGCATCGGCCATTTTTTTGCGCATCTCTTCGGCAGGTAAGGGGCCGGGGCGGGCGTGGGCGAAAGGGTGGCGGGAGCGGGTCCGCGATACAATCAAGTCCTGAAGCGAGTCCTGAAGCGAGGCAGGAAGCCGCCCGAGTTCACCCTCCGGCTGCGGCGCCCGCAGCCGGAGCCGGCTAGACCAAGAAGCTACAGAGAAGCTGCATGAAGGAGCATTCCCTACTATGGCGATTCCCGCCACACAGATGCGCCCGGGCATGATCATCAAACATAATGGCGAACTACACGCAGTCTTCAGCGTGGAGCACCGCACCCCGGGAAACCTGCGGGCCTTTATCCAGGCCAAACTTCGGAACCTGCGCACAGGGGCCATGTTCGAACACCGCTTCCGCTCCCCTGACCCCATCGATCGCGTGGTGGTGGACGAGGTGCCGATGGATTTTCTCTATGCCGATGGCGACGACTTTTACTTCATGAACACGGAGAATTACGAGCAGACCAACCTGAAGAGCTCCACGCTGGGGGACGCGGTGGAGTATCTGACCCCGAATCTGCAGATCAAAGTCTCTTTTTTCGACGGCGTGGCGGTCGGCATTGAGCTGCCCCAGACGGTGGAGATGAAGGTAGTGGAGACGGAGCCGGGACTGAGGTCGGCCACCGCCTCTTCGGTCACCAAGCCGGCAAAACTCGAGACCGGACTTGTGGTGCAGGTGCCCGCCTTCATCAATGAAGGAGAGACGATCCGTGTGGACACGGCGGAAGGCGCATATCTGTCGCGAGCGTGATACCGTCTCCCCGCGGGGAGCGCGCCGCGCAGGCGCCTTGCCCGGACGCGGGCATGCGCCGCCGCTGCGCGCCCGAATCGCCTTCCGGATCTATCTGTGCGAAACTGTGCTCACCATGGTGCGCTATTACCTTGTGAAGGGCCGCGTTCAGGGGGTTGGCTTCCGCTGGCATGTGCTCCGCTCCGCCGGTGGACTCGGAATCAAGGGATGGGTGCGCAACACCGACGACGGCCACGTCGAGGTGCTGGCCTCCGGAGGGCCGGAGGAGTTGACCGGATTGCGCGGGCTGCTCGAACAAGGCTCCCGCGGCAGCCGCGTGGACGCCATTCTTGAGCAGGATCTCGACGAGACAGAGGGCGGGAAGCTGGATACATTCCGGATTGAAGGAGCATGGTGAGTTCCCAATGACGGCCAAGGACCTCGATTGCGAGCCGCTGAAGTCTTTGATTCGGACGGTGCCGGATTTCCCGAAAAAGGGGATTCTGTTTTACGACATCACGACGCTGCTCAAGGATAAGGGCGGCTTCGCGACCCTGATCGACGCTCTGGCGGCGCACTATATCGGGGTGCGGGAGGTCGATCTGGTGTTGGGCATCGAAGCGCGTGGATTCATTTTCGGGCCGGCGCTGGCTTACCGGCTGAATGCCGGCTTCGTGCCGGTGCGCAAGCCCAGGAAGCTACCCGCCCCCACGGCGCGCGTGGAGTACGACCTGGAGTACGGCACGGACTCACTGGAAATCCATCTGGATGCGATCGAGCCGGGGCAGAGCGTGGTCCTCGTCGATGACCTGCTGGCGACCGGAGGAACCATGGCGGCGACCGTGGAGCTGGTGCGGCAGCTTGGAGGAAGGATTGCCGGCCTGGCCTTTGCGGTGGAGCTCGATTTCCTGAACGGACGGGAGCGATTCAGGAATTACGACGTCTTCAGCCTTCTGCACTTCAGCGAATAGCGGGGAGACGGGGCCTGCAAGGCCGCTTCCCGAGACCGGAACGGGCGGCCGGGCATCAACTCCCGGGCATCGCCGGGAGTTCCGGCAGCAGCGTGGAGTGGCGCGCCTCCCGCATGACCGCGTCGGTCTGTTCCAGCACTTCCTCCACGCTCATGGCGTACATCTCCCGGCCATTGTCGTACCCGCTCTCCACCGCCAGCTTCAGGTATCGTCCCGCGGCCTGGGCGGCCAGCCGGTCTGTAATGACGTGTCCGCTGCGCCGCTTCTCCTCCACCCAGGCCCGGGATGGCATCGCGATCCAAACCGGATGGCCGTTCACCTCGAAGCGAATGTCCACGGCATCCGCATGGCGGGTGGCGATGGCGACGATGTTGGCTGTCCAGCGGCAATGCAACTCCTCGCCGGTCCAGGGATCCGTCACGTGGAAGTCTTCGTACATACCTACTAGCCTAGCCTATTTCCGCGCTTGCGGCGTCCGTTAGGAGCCGGTCGCCGGAGAGGAAGGGAAATTTTAGAAATCGTAAAAAGAAATTAAATATCGAGCGCTTTGCTGCGTCCAATGTATGCAGCAAGGGTTCCTGCCGGAGATTGCGCTCCGGAGCCCGATCTCGCACCGAGGAGAGAATGCAAAGTGGTTCACAGCCCTAGAGAAATCCGCCGATTGGCCGAAAGTCTTCGCCTGCACCAGCAACAACTCGAGCGGTCGATGGTGGCCGCCGTGGCGCAAGGACGAGAGGTGACCCTCGACGATGCCCCCGACGCCGCCGATCAAGCGGTGCAGTCTTATCAGAAGGAGTTGCTCTTCAGTCAGGGAACGAGCGGCCATGAACAACTGTCTCTGGTTCGGCTCGCTCTGGAGCGCCTGCACGAGGGTACCTATGGCGCCTGCGTGCATTGCGGAGAAACCATCGGAATCAAGAGGCTGGAAGCGCTGCCTTGGACTCCCTATTGCATCGAATGCCGAGAAAAAATCGAAAGAGGCGAACTGGAGGACACGACGCGCGCCGCGTAAGCGCGCAGGCGCGGCCCTCCGGAATCCCGCAGGACCTGTAGCCTTGGCGGCGATTTTCCCAGGCCAACCCGGTTTGACCCGCGTTCTTTCACGCTGCTAGACTCAACTTGCTCAAGCGGACGGTGGTGCCGCGTCGGCCCGCCGCCCGGAGTCGCTCCGGCCCCGGCGGTGGAAGGCAGTTGAAGGATCTACGTGGATACCCAGACCCGGCACGCGCTCAAACAGGACAACCTGGTTCAGGTTACCCAGACCGGGTTTGACTGGCTTCAGGAAAACCGCTCCAGGGTGATCCGAATCGGCTCGGCGGCCTTGGCCGCGATTGCGGTTCTCACGCTGGGGCTGGCCGTTTACAGTCAGCGCGCCACCGCCGCGAATCTCGGGTTGGGCGAAGCCTTGGACACCTACACGGCGACGCTCGCACAACCCGGCCAGCCGCCCGCGCCGGGCGAACGGATCTTTGCCAGCGTCTCCGATCGCGCCAAGGCCGCCAATCCCATGTTTCTGGCCGTGGCCCACCGCTACTCCATGCTGTCTCCCGGCAAGACGGCGCTTTATTTTGCCGGTCTGAGCGCCATCGACATGGGAGAAAACGGGCAGGCGGAGAGCGATCTGGAGCAGGTGGTCTCCTCTGGAGATTCCGCTCTCGCTTCGCTGGCCAGGCTGGCGCTCGCCGGCCTTTACCGGCAAACCGGCCGCACCGGCCAGGCGATCGAGCTTTACAATCGGCTCATCGCCAAACCCACCTCCGCGGTTCCGGCGGATGAAGCCCAGCTTGAACTGGCCGCGCTCTATGAATCCGTCAATCCGGCCGAGGCCAACCGGATCTATGCGCAGTTGAAAAGCGGCAAGTCGGCCGCCGCCGAAATTGCGGCGCAAAAGCTCCAGCAAAAGTAGCCGACGCCGGGGAGAATCCAGAGGTTCCTAGAACAACCTCTCGAATTCCAGGGAACCCGGGCATTCCCGCACATTCCCGCATCGAAATCCACAGTCGAATTCCAGCAAGACAGGAGCCCGGGATTCCCATGGCCGGTTGTCGCAGCCTGCTCCGAGATGTCCGCTATGGATTCGGGGAAGTCGTGACCGTCGCTCCCGGCTCCTGCGTCGCCTGCGCCTCAAATTTGCGATAGTCGTCGAATTGGATCCCGATGTCCACGCGCAGGCCCACCAGAAGCAAGGCCTTGCCCTGAAGATGAATCTCGATCGCGGTCGGCAGCCAGGCTTCGCCGTGGATGAGCCTTTGGCTGAAGACAAAGGTGCTTCCCTTGGCGACATTGGCCAGCAGGCCGAATCCGATGTGGTAGTTGCTGTCCAGGGTTGCGTCCATGCGGGAGACCTCGCGATCGTGTTCGTCGATCCAGACGCTTCCCGACACCTTTTT
>JAJYZK010000364.1 GCA_021799945.1 Acidobacteriota bacterium | reverse complement strand
ATACCGCCAAAGACAGACTCTGGTTGCAGGCCGACGATAGGGAACTGATCGCGAACGGGTCGGACGCCACCCGTCTGGCCTTTGGCGTTGTCGATGAATTCGGCGCCCCGCGCGCCTTCGCCGAGGGCGAGGTTGCGTTGCAGATTCACGGTCCGGGAACGCTGGTCGGACCCAACCCGTTTCCGCTGACGGCCGCGGGAGGGGCGGGCGCGGTATGGGTCCGCGCGGCGGGGCCGGATTCCGGATTGGGTTCCGCATCGGGCTTCGGAGTGATTCGCGTGGATGCGCAGCATCGCGATCTGGGCAGAAGTTCGGTCGAAATTCGCGTTCGAAATCCTCGCGATCGCCAATCCATTTGACGTCGTACATCGACGATGACGAGTGAATTGCGGCATCGGCCTGCCGGCCCCCATCTCCGTCCGGCGCGGTCTGGCCGAGGCCGGGTCTTACTCGTTGCGATCGTTGGATCGGGAGGGATTTTGTGAAGGGAAGGTGGATCCCGACTTGCTCCAGTGCGGCATTGCTGGCGCTGACCGTTTGCCTGACTGCGCGGTGCGCCCGGGCGCAGACCGTCCCGGCGGACCGCGGCGATCAGATTCTGCTGCGAAGCGATCTGCTCGATGTCCGCTATCATCGCGGGAACGGCTCCTTCGATATCGAGTGGCGGGACGGCGATACGATCACGGGCATCACCGCCGCCGCGCAATTGGCGGATGGGCGGGTGCTATCCACCGCCGCTTACGCCTCCCACGCATTGGAGAGTCCCGCCGGCGCGGCCTCCGGCAATTCAGCAGCGGGACGCGAATACACAATCCGCAACTCCACGCCCGGCGAGCCGGGCATGGAGCAGCGGTTCTGGCTCTATCCCGGCAAGCCGTGGATCGCCACCGAGGTGGAGCTGAGCCCGGAGGCCGGCCGGATCGGCTCCCGACATCTGGATACGGTGCTGCTCGGAGGAAACTCCTCGCTGCGGATCGATCGCGGCGTCGATCTGCGCCTGCTGCATGTGCCCTTCGACAACGATATGTGGTTCCGCTATAACAGCATCGCCATCTCCGGCATGAAAGCCGGGGAACGATACTCGAGCAGCGAAGTCACGGCGATTTATGACAACGCGAGCCGCCATGCGATGGTTCTGGGCTCCATCACGCATGATGTCTGGAAGACGGCCATCGATGCGCATGCCGCGGACGGGCGTTTGACGGGTTTGGACATCTACGGAGGCATCTCCTCGCCGACCGGCGTTCGGACCGACACCCACGACACTGCGCCCCACGGTCTTGTGCATGGCGCCAAGGTGGTTTCGCCGCGGATCTTCATCGGCTCCTTCGCAGACTGGCGCGATGGCCTGGAGGCCTACGGCGCGGCCAACGCAGCCGTGCATCCGCCGCTGCGTTGGGCGACCGGCCGGCCGATGGGATGGAATAGCTGGGCGGCCTATGCCGGGAAGATCAATGAGAGCCGCTACCTCGGCGCGGCCGCATTTCTGCGGGATACGCTCGTCCCGGAGGGCTTTGGCCGCAACCGCGTGGTGTACGTCAATCTGGACGCCTTTTGGTCCAACCTCGATGCGGTGCAGCTCGCCGACGCCGTAGCCGACATCAAGGCCATGCGCGGCGCCGGCGGGATGCAATTTGCGCCCGGAATCTATTGGGCGCCGTTTGCGTATTGGTCCGACGATCTCGACGCCTATGTGGAAGGCTCGGGGATGAAGTACCGCTATCGGGACATCTTATTAAAGGCTCCCGACGGCTCGCTGCTCCCAAAAGTGGACGGGGGCCGTCCGATCGATCCCTCCCATCCCGGCGCGAAGGCGCGAATCGCATACTATCTGCAAAAGTTCCAACAGCTCGGATTCCAGTATGTCAAGCTGGATTTCCTGTCGCACGGCGCGCTGGAAGGGGCCCATTACGACCCTGCGGTTCAGACTGGAATCGAAGCCTACAACGAGGGCATGCGCCAGATCGTCGGGGAAGTGGGGAACCGCATGTTCCTCAGCCTGTCCATCGCGCCGCTGTTCCCGTCGGGATATGGCGACGCCCGCCGAATCTCCTGCGACACAAAGGGACACATCGGCGGCCAGGAGCAATCGACCGAGTACATGTTGAACTCGCTCACCTACGGCTGGTGGACCGATCCGAGCCTGTACATCGCGGATCCCGATCACGTGGTCCTGGGCGAAAAAGGGGACCTGGGGGCGCGCAGCGTCACCGAGGGCAGGAGCCGTTTGCTCTCGGCGATCGTCAGCGGAGGCATGATTCTTGACAGCAGCCCCATCGCCGACGACCCGAGGGCGCGCGATCTGGCCCGGGCGGTCTATGACAACCGCAATCTGCTTCGGGTGGCCGGCGAGGGCAAGGTCTTCCGGCCGGTCGAAGGCGATACGGGAGACCGCGCGGCGCCGGCCTTCATGCGGAGGTCTTCACACGGCTTCTATCTGGCCGTCTTCAATTACGACGACCGGCAGCCGCACACCATCTCCGTGCCGCTGGGGCGCATCGACCGCTCCCTGGCCGGCGCCGAACCGGTCACCGCGATCGATGTCGCGTCGGGCAAAGAATACCCGCCTGTCCGCGGCGCGATTTCCGTGGATTTGCAGCCGGCGGAGTCTCAACTGCTGGAGCTGCGGCCAGGCCATTGAATCGCCGTCTCCGCCTCAAGGCGACGGGGCCGCGAACGGGCGAAATCGCCGGAGCCGCGGGCGTCCTTGAAAATTCATGCCTGGAGATGCATCTCTGGAAAATCAGGAGTACTTCCGGAGCACGCCGAGCACCCGTCCCTGAATGGCCACCTGCGAGGACGGGACATAAATGGGGTCCATCTCGGAGTTTGACGGCTGCAAGCGCACCGTTGAGCCTTCCAGGTAGTAGCGCTTCAGAGTCGTTTCGCTATCCCGGACGAGGGCGACGACGATCTCGCCGGCGCGCGCCGTGCGGGTGGCCTCCACCAGCACATAATCTCCCTCCAGAATGTGCTCGTCGCGCATGGAATCGCCCCGCACCTGAAGCGCGAAGACCTCCCGGTTGCCGATGATATCGCCCAGGGAGATGCTTTCGCGCATCTCCAGGGCCTCCACCGGAAGCCCGGCGGCGATGCGGCCTTTCAGCGGTAGCCTCTCGGACTGCCGGGACCTGCCCCGCGGCGGAAGCAGGTCGATGGAGCGGCTCCGATTGTGATCCCGCTGCAGAAGCCCTTTCTTCTGCAGGTTGGTCACGTGTTTGTGGACGGTAGCCAGCGACTTGAGGTTCAGGCCTCGCGCCATCTCCTCAAAGGATGGGCAATAGCCGTGGCGCTGCATGAAGCTGTTTAGAAAATCCAGAACCTCTCGTTGCCGCCGGGTGACTGACATGGAGGAATTGTAGCGAACAAACGGCGAACCAGCCAGTTTCCTCTCGCCCACCCATCGCCGCCGGGCGCCGCCACGACCGTTGCGGCATCCCACCTTTTGATCGGAACGGAGGACATGCGCGAGGCAGTCCGGGCGTGCATGGCCATGGCCGTCGTTCCCGCGCAAGCCGGAAACAAAACAGTGG
>JAJYZK010000363.1 GCA_021799945.1 Acidobacteriota bacterium | reverse complement strand
GGCCCGCTCCACTTCGCCGTGGAAGGCGCGGATTGAGTTGGCCCGCACCTCCGCGGACTGGCTGCAAAGATTCACCAGATATCCGGTGTGAATCACCAGGGGCGAGCAGCCATAGAGGGCGCGCAGATCCTTCGTTCTGGCGGCGTGCTCGGGCGGGATCTTCGACGCCCGCCACATGCGCGGGCTGGAGGAGAAGATCTGCACGGTGTTCGCGCCGATCTCCTGCGCCCGCTCCACGGCTTTGAACATCCCTCCGGCGACGCCGAGATGGACTCCGATCCGCCGGACGGCCTGAAGTTTGCCGCTCATGCCTGGTGTCCGCAATCCGCCGAGCCGCGCGCGCCTGCGCTCCGCAGCGCGGTCCGGGCTCTCCACAGGGCGCCGGCGATGGGATCGACGGCCTCCGGGACGATGGGCGCCGCAGGCGCCTGGCGGCGAATGCTCTCAATCATCGTCTCGCGCACCATGGCGACATGGCGCAGGATGCTTCCGGTGAAGGCGATTCCGGGCACGACCGAGGGATCCGGCTCGATCCGGCGCAGTTTGCGATACGCCAGCATGGCGATCTCCGCCAGTTGGCGGCCGCCCTCCAGCAGAACCTCCATGCAGCCCGGGTCGCCCTCCTCCGCGCAGGCCGCCACCAGGGGGGCAAGGCCCGCAAAATCCGGAGGAGGAGTGGCATGCGCGTGTTCGACGAGACGCCAGACCTCCGGAGTCTTCCAGAACTCGCGGACCCGGTCCAGCAGCAGCGTGGGCTCACCCCTGTCCCAGGCGCGGATGGCCGCGCCCAGTCCCTGCCTTCCGATCCAGTAGCCGGAGCCTTCGTCGCTCAAAACATGCCCGAAGCCGCCTGCGTTCACCAGGTCTCCCTGGCTGTTGCGGCCCACGACGATGGACCCGGTGCCGGCCACCACCAGCACGCCCGGCTGGCCGGGAAATGCCGCATCCAGCGCGACCTCGCCGTCGCCGCATATCACGACCAGGCCCGCAACCTGCGACTGCAGGGCCTCCCGGGCCCAGGCGCTGATCCCCGGCACGCTGACCCCGGAGACGCCGGCGCAGCTCGCCGAGATTTTATCCAGCGGCACGCCGGCCTGGGCGGAGACTTCCAGCAAAAGCGCGCGCAGATTCTCCCGGGCTGTCTCGGCCGGCACGCGGATGGTCTTGATGGAGCCGCCGCGGGAGCGGGCGAGCACGCGCTCCTCCTCCGCCAAGGCGCACTCGGTCTTGCTGCCGCCGCCGTCCAGTCCCAGAAAATAAGCCATGAATTTCCATCATAACCGCCGCGCGCCGGCTTGCGGACCGCGCACCCGCATGCCCTCGCCCTACTGCCGCCCGGAGACGAGGATGCCGGCGAGAACGTTGAGGCTTCCGTCGCTTCCGGCCCTCCCGTCGGCAACGTCCAGCGCCAGAATCCGCACCAGCAGCGGAAAGACATTCACGCTCTCGAAGGGCTCCAGCGTGGCCCCGGGACGGATGTCGGGTCCGGCGGCGATGAAGATCCCGCGCATCGACTGCATCTCCCGCGCATCGTATCCGTCCACGCCCTGCCACGCCGGGGCATCGTCCCCGGCCGCCGGAGCGTGGGCCTGAATTGGATAGGGTCCGGTGGCGATCACCACGGGATCGCCCTCGCGCGGATTGCGGTCGAAGTGCAGCCCGGCGGGAAGGCGCGAACGGCGGTACACGGTGAACTGGTCGCTCTTGATTTTCAAGGATTGGTAGATCGCCTCCGCTGCGGCGTCGGAGTCGGGATACAAGAGGGGGCCGACGGTTCGGATGCTCGACAGATCGGCATACCGATCCAGGTCGATCCGGCTGCCCGCGGCCTGCTCCATGCCGTGGTCGGAGACCACGATCAGGTCGATGGGCAGATGCAGCCGGTCGAGATTCTCTCGCAATTCTCCGACCAGCCGATCCAGGCGCTTCACCGCCGCGGCGGTTTGGGGGCTCTCCGGGCCGTACCGGCGCCCGGCGATCTCCGCGTCGGGGTAGGAGAGCGCGATCAGGTGCGGCCGCAGATCGGGAGGCATGCGCAGCCATGCCGTCACCTGCCGGATGGGCTCTTCTCCCTCCGCCCGTTCGTCATACTTCAGGTAGTAGCTCGGCCTTATGCCGGCGATCTCCGCATCCGAGCCGGGCCAGAGGTAACAGGCGGTGCGCATTCCCTGCTTTTCCGCAAGCGCCCAGAGCGGCTGGCCTCCGTACCAGCTTCCGTCCGCGCGGGAGGCCGGGTCGGAGGCGGAGAAGACCTGCTTGCGCGCGGGATCGTAGAACCGGTCGGCGACGATGCCGTGATGCTCCGGATACAGGCCGGTCACCAGGGTGTATTGGTCCGGAAAGGTCAGCGAGGGATAGGCCGGAAGCATGCCTTCCGGCGCCGCCGCGCCCCGCGCCGCCAGTTCGAGAAGGTGCACTGCGCCGAACTTCCGCGCGTAGTCGAAGCGAAAGCCGCCCAGCGACAGCAGCACGACGTAGGGCTTGGCCTGCTGGGAGGCGGCGTTCGGACCATGATCGGATTGGAGAACCGGCGCGCCGAGCATGGACTGCGCCAGGGAGAAGAGCAGCAGCAACAGGCGCGGCGCAGCGGGAGGCCGATGCCGCGCGGCGCGGCCCGCGCTCGCTCTCCGCGAGTTCCCGGGTCCGGCGCGAGAGGGTCGCACAGGCTGCGGCGGCGAACCCTCGCCGATCACAGCGGCCGCGGCGGAGGCTCCGCCGCCAGGCCGCGCAACCGCTCGGCGGCGCTTTCCGGCGTGATGTCCCGCTGAGGCATGCCCAGCATTTCAAAGCCGACCATGAATTTGCGCACGGTCGCGGAGCGCAGCAGGGGAGGATAAAAGTGCCCGTGAAAGTGACATTCCCGGTGCTCCAGGCCATCGGTCGGCCGCTGATGAAAGCCCATCGTGTAGGGGAAGCTGACGCCGAAAAGCCGGTCGCCGGCCGCCGTCAGCCGCTTGAGGATCGCGGCCAGCGCCAGTTGTTGCGCGGCATCGAACTCCGCCAGGCTGCTCACATGCCGCCGGCTCAGCAGCAGCGTCTCAAACGGCCAGACCGCCCAGAACGGGACCACGGCGACGAATTCGTCGTTGACGCACACAATCCGCTCCTGCTCCCGCAGCTCGGCAGCCAGGTAATCGCAGAGCAGGCAGCGGCCAAGCCGCTGGTGGTAGCCAAGCTGGTTGGCGATCTCCTCCGCGGCCTCGACCGGAACATGTTCCGTCGCCCAGATCTGGCCGTGGGGATGAGGATTGCTGCATCCCATCATTGCGCCGCGGTTCTCGAAGATCTGCACATAGCGGATCCAATCCAGTGCGGAGAGTTCGCGGCATTCGGCCATCCAGGCATCGACCACGCGGCAGATTTCGGGCCGGGTCATGCGAGCCAGGGTGAGGCTGTGATCGGGATGAAAGCAGAGCACCTTGCAGAGGCCGCGGGCGGGTTCGGCGGGAGGAAGTAGGCGGCGACCTGGGCGCCGAAGGTGTTGTCGCTGCTCGTCAGCGACGTGATGGTTGAGGAATGGAGGACGGCGAGGCTGAACCCGGCGATTGTCACCTGACTCTTGCCGT
>JAJYZK010000362.1 GCA_021799945.1 Acidobacteriota bacterium | reverse complement strand
GCCGAAGACGCAGGCCCATTCCAAAAAGCGGTCTTCGCGGATCATCTCTTCGAATTCCTGACGGCTGACGAAGTGATATTCGCGGTCCGGCTGCTCGGAGCCGCGCGGCGGACGGGTGGTATAGGAGACGGAAAACTCCAGCCCGCCGACCAGCGAGCGCAACTGGCTCACCAGCGTGGATTTGCCGGATCCCGAGGGCGCCGAAATGATGAAGAGAATATCCGCCAAGTAAATTTTTCCGCTCCGGCCGGCATTCCCTGCCGGCTCGGGCGCCTCTCTATTCAAGATTCTGCACTTGTTCCCTGGCTTTTTCGATCTCCGATTTCATGGCCAGCCCCATTTCAGTAATGCGCTGTCCGTTGCCGGAAACCCCGCTGGTCTTGGAGAGAACCGTATTCGCTTCGCGGTTCAGCTCCTGCAGCAGGAAGTCAAGTTTTTTGCCGATCTCGCCGCCGGCCTCCAGCAGGGAGCGAACATGCCGGATGTGCGTGCGCAGCCGGGCAACCTCCTCCTCGACATCGCTGCGTTCGGCCAGTATTGCGGCCTCCTGGAGCAGGCGGTCGCGGTCCAGCGTTCCGCCGGCGGCCGCGGCCAGAAGGCTGGAGACCCGTTGGCCGATCCGCTCATAATAGGCCTTCTGCACCTCCTGCCGGAGGTCCGCTACTTCCATGACGCATCGCTCCAGCCGTTGCATTCCCGCCTGCAACTCCGCCGCCAAGGCCCGGCCCTCCTGCGCGCGCATCTCGTGCAGCGAGGCGATCAAGGGCTCCATGCAGGCGACCACTTCCTCTTCCAGTTCCTGCATTTCTTCCGCCCCGATGCGGGTTTCCGCGCCCAGAACGCCGGGCAGACGAAAGATCGCGTTCAAATCCGGCTCTTGATTGAGGGCGAGTTCCGACGCCGCCTGCCGAAAGGCCGCAATATACGCCGCAACCAGGTTGCGATCGAATTGCACGGCGCCGCGGGCGCCCGTCTCGATGCTCAGCGACAGTTCGAGATGGCCGCGAAGAACCTTCTCCTTCAGCAACCGCCGCAGGCGCATTTCGAGGGAATCGGCGCCGGCCGGCATCCGCATATGCAGATCGAGGAAGCGGTGATTGACGCTCTTGAGCGTCGCCGTCCAGGGTACATTGGCGCGCGTCCGGCCGCTGGTCCGGGCGAAGCCCGTCATCGAATAAATCGGGGCGTGGATGGCGGCCTTCGGCGCGGCCCTGGGGGATGCCTGGGTCAAGATCCTGTCTCTCCTCTCAGCGCGGGCGCCATCGGGCCCGATTGGGCGCCGGGGACGCCGGCGGCCATGGCTTCCTGCGATGCATCCCCGGCATCCATAAACTGGAGCTCGTAGAGCCGCCGATAGGTGGCGGAAGTCTTCAGAAGCTCCTCGTGTGGGCCGATGGCGGTGATGCCGCCACCCTCGACGACCGCGATGCGGTTGGCGCGTCTCACCGTGGAAAGCCGGTGCGCAATGACGAAGGCCGTGCGCCCCCTCATCAGATTCGAAAGCGCTGTCTGCACCAGCAATTCGCTTTCCGCGTCCAGCGCCGAAGTCGCCTCGTCCAGAATGAGAATGGGGGCGTTCTTGAGCAGGGCGCGGGCAATGGCCAGCCGCTGCCTCTCGCCGGTCGAGAGCCGAAATCCCCGTTCTCCGATGACCGTGTCGTATTTTTCCGGAAGCCTTTCGATAAAGTCGTGCGCCAGGGCCGCGCGGGCCGACTCTTTTACCCGGCTGAGAGGAACGTCGGTTTCGCCGTAGGCGATGTTATTCCGCACCGTATCGTTGAACAGGATGGTCTCCTGGGTCACGTTCCCAATCTGCGCCCGCAGGGAGGCCAGCGTCACCTCGCGCAGATCGTGGCCGTCGATCCGGATGCTCCCCCTGGTCGGGTCGAAGAAGCGCGGAATCAGATTGACCAGCGTGGATTTGCCGGCGCCGCTCGGTCCGACCAGGGCGATGACCTCGCCCCAGCGCGCGGCAAAGTCGATGTCTGTGAGCACCTCTCTTTCCCCTTCATCGTCGCGGTAGCTGAAGCTGACGCGTTCGAAGACGATCTCCCGGTGAAAGCCGGTCAGCGCGTGAGCGCCCGGCTGCTCCCGCACATCGTCCCGGGTGTCCATAAAGCGGAAGATCTCCGACGAGGCGCCGAGCGCCTGCTGGAAGTTGTTATAGAAGATCGCGAATCGCCGCACCGGGTCATAGAGCTTGAAAACGGCGACGATAAACAGCAGGAAGGTGGCCGAGGTGAGGGCGTGGGCCTGGATGCTCACCCGGCCCACCCAAAGCAGCAGAGCGATGGCGATGGCGCCGATGAAGTCCATCAGGGGCGAGCTGATGGCCTGCGCCCCCACGGAGCGGAGATTGGCGTGGAAGAGGCGCCGCGCCGCCTTCCGGAATCGCATCATCTCCCAGAATTCCATATTGAAGGCCTTCACCACGCGATTGCCGACGATGGTTTCCTGCAGGATGTTCTGAATTTCAGCCAGCTTATCCTGGCCGCGCCGCGTGGTCTGGCGCACCTGCCGCCCGATATTCCGAGCCGAGACAAAGACCACGGGAATAAACAGCACCAGGACCCAGGCCAGCTTGCCCCCGATAAAGACCACCAGGCAGGAGGTGAAGATCAGGGTGAAGACCTGCTGCAGAAACTCCGCCAGCACGGAGGACATGGCGAATTGAACCCGCTCGATGTCGTTGATGAGCGCGGAGACGATGGCCCCGGTGGTGTGCTTATGAAAAAACGCGACCGATCGCCGCAGGATAGTTTCGTATACATCGTTGCGGAGGTCGGTGATCATGGCGAATCCGGCGTAATTGACCAGGTAGGAGCCGGAGTAATCGCAGAGGCCCTTGAGCAACGTGGAGCCGATCAGGGCGAAGGCGACCATCGACCATGCGTTGTGATAGTGCGCCGGGACGAACTGGTCGAGGCTCACGCCATATCTGGAGCCGAGCAGATAGATTTTGCGGTCGGGAGAGCCGGGATTCAATACCCGGTCGAAGATGGGGCCGATGAGCAGCAGCCGGAAGGCGTCCAGAAAGCCGACTGCGGCCATCAGCAGGACCGAGGAAAGGGCCTGCAGCCAGTAGCGCCGGAGGTAGTGCAACAGGCGGAACAGTCCGTTCATGGATGGACCGTCCCGATGCTGGGCGACCGGCTCCCCCCACTGCCTGGCTTGGAATGCATCCCCCCATTGTAATTGCCGCCAGTCGGGGACGCGGCCGGGCGGCCAGCTCAGCGCGGCATGTCGCGGTGCGTCGCCTTCACCCGATATCCCTCTTGCGCCAGGCGTTTGCGGACCTCCTCGGCGATCATCACCGAGCGATGCTGCCCGCCGGTGCAGCCGAAGGCCACGGTCAGATAGCTCTTGCCCTCCTCAATGTAGTGCGGCAGCAGAAAGAGCAGCAGGTGCGTCAACTTTTCCAGAAACTCCGACGTTTGAGGAAACTGGCGGATATACGCGGCCACCTTGGGATGGCGTCCCGTGAGCTGGCGGAACTCCCGCACGAAGTGCGGATTGGGGAGAAATCGGACGTCAAAAACCAGATCCGCCTCCAGAGGCACCACGTTTTT
>JAJYZK010000361.1 GCA_021799945.1 Acidobacteriota bacterium | reverse complement strand
ATGGTGTTGGGCACGGTGTTGTTGGGCAGAACCGCATACTCCTGCAACAGGATTGCGAAGTCCTTGTCGCAGGCCGGCCGATACGGTTCTTTGGGATGCATGATGAAGGCGCCCAGCAGCCCGGCCATCTCCTGCATCGCCATATGCGAGTGGTAGAAGTACGTGCCCGATTGGTGAATGTGGAACTCGTAGGTGAAATCGGCCCCCGGCAATACCGGCTGCTGGCTGATGCCCGGCATGCCGTCATCGGCAATCCTGTCTTCGAAGCCATGCCAGTGGATGGAGCTGGCTTCAGGGAGCCGATTCCTGAAGATCACCCGCACGCGATCCCCTTCGTTCACCTGGATCGTGGGGCCGGGGGCGGAGCCGTTGAAGCCCCACACTTCCATGGTCTTATTGGGCGCAATCTCCCGCTGCAGCACGTGCGCGGTAAGCTCGAAGACCTTCACGCCGTTGTCCGTCGTGTAGGGAAGGTCGCCTACATCGGTGGTGATAACCGGGGGATTCGCTCCTCCGGACAGCGGATTCCGCTGCGGGGATCGATTTGCCGCCTCTCCGGCGCTCGGCCGGGCGGCGGCGATGGACCGATGCGCCGGCAGCAGGCTTGCGCCCAGGTACAAGGCGCTCTCAAGGAACGTACGTCGATTGGCCATACAGGCGATGCTCCGATGCTCCAGGATTTGTCTCAGAAAATGGATGTGGCGCAGGATTGCGCGAGAGACGCTGCGAACCGGGCCGGTGGCGAGGCTTGGAATCTGAAAGCCTCTACGGCCGCAGGTACGCCGGGAGTGGGGCGGGTTCTAGACGCGGAGCGCGCCGGAGAGCGCGAGAGGAGAAGCCGCCTGCGGCGGAGGAATTGGCGGGAGGGAACTGCGCCGACCGGAGAGCGGCAGGGAGGATGCCTGCGGCGTCGCCGAAGAGACGCGGGGAGCCGAACTCAAGTGCGCCTGCCAGGCATCGGCGGCGGAAAAACCCGCATCCGGGCCGAGAGACGGAGTTTCCTGCCGACAGGGCCGGCCGTGGCACATCCCGGAGGGCGCCGCAAATGCCGGCGTCGGGTTGCCAGCGGCGGATTCGGAAACGGCGGCGCCATTTTGCGTCGCCGCGAATCCCGTGTTCGCCGCGCGCATCGCGCAATGCTCGTTCATGGCCATGGCCGGGCCGCCGTGACAGGCGCCCGATGCGGCGCCCGCGCTGCAATGCCAGCGGCAGGCGGCGGCCAGGCTGGGGACGGCGACGAGCACAGCCAGCACCAGCCCGGCGACCGCCGGCCTGAGACGCGAGAGCCCTCGATCCCGACAAAACCTCCGGCCGATGCTGGCGCCGCGCGGGTGACCGCCGGGGTCGGCCAGGGTTCGAGCCGCGTTTCGACCGCGCCGCATGCCCCTATCCTACTACCGGCCCTGCTAGCGGACTGCTTGCGGCCCCACCCGGCATGCGAAGGGGACGGATGGGTGCGAAGCCGCTCGTATCGGCTGGCCAGGCCCTTGCACTAGAATGAAGCTGGTGTGACGGGGATCATGATTCAGCATCGGAGCGGCGCCGCGGATCTGGAACAGAAGCGGGAGACGCTGTATCTTCGGCTGCGGCAGCTCGGGCGGCTGATGGTGGCCTATTCCGGCGGCGCCGATTCCGCGTATCTGGCCTACGCCGCGCACCAGGCGCTCGGCGAGGAAATGCTGGCGGTCCTGGCCGATTCTCCCAGTCTCTCCCGATCCCACCTGCGAGACGCGGTGGCCTTCGCCCGGGAGGCGGGAATTCCCCTGCGCGTCATCGAGACCCGCGAACTGGAGAATGCCGACTACGCCCGCAACGACGGCGCACGCTGCTTTCACTGCAAGGATGAGTTGTTCCGCGCGATGTCCTCTATCGGAGCTCCGCTGCGGTTCACCACCGTCGCGTATGGAATGAATGCGGACGATCTGGGAGATTTCCGGCCCGGACAGAGAGCGGCCGAAGCACACGCCGTTCTGGCCCCTCTCGCCGAGGCTGGATTGAACAAGGAGGAGATCCGCACGCTGGCTCGCCTGGCCGGACTGCGCATCTGGGATAAGCCCGCCTCCGCCTGCCTCTCTTCGCGCATCGCGTATGGGCTGCCGGTGACGCCGGAGACGCTGGAGACGGTGGAAAAGGGCGAAGAGGCGCTGGCCGCCCTGGGTTTTCGCGAGTTTCGCCTGCGGCATCACGGCGACCTGGCGAGAATTGAAATCGCTCCCGCGGAGATCGAGCGCATGCTGTCCCTATCCATGTTCGCGCGGGCGGCGGCGGCGATGAAGCTTCTCGGCTACAAATATGTGACGCTCGACCTCGAAGGCTACCGCTCCGGCTCCATGAACGCGGTGCTCCCCGTCTCGGCCATCGCCCGGCCGGGCCCGGGGACTGCGCCGGCAGAGGAGCGCCCGCGATGAAGATCGCCTACCTCGATTGTTTTTCCGGCATCAGCGGGGACATGCTGTTGGCCGCGCTGATCGACGCCGGTGTACCGCTCCCGGTGCTGGAAGATGCGGTGTCGGCGCTGGGGCTGGGCGCGCGGCTCCGCCTGAGCCGGGCGAACCGCAGCGGCATCGACGCGGCCAGAGTCGAGGTGCTGACCGCGGAGGGGAGATTGGCCGAAGAGGCTGCCGCGCCGCCCAGCCGGGCCCCAGCCGATCACGCCCATGAGCACACCCATGCGCACCACGCGGAAGCCGGGCACAGCCACGAAAGCGGCCCTGAGAGCAGCCATCAGACCGGCCATGCGCACAGTCACGGACGGTCCCTTCCAGTCATCCAGGCCCTGATCCGCCAGGCGCGGCTGGAGCCCGCCGTGCAGGAGACCGCGCTCCGGGCTTTTCAGCTTCTTGGCCACGCCGAGGCCAAGGTGCATAACGTTCCGGTGGAGAAGATTCACTTTCATGAAGTGGGGGCCGTCGACTCCATCGTGGATCTGGTGGCGGCCGCGGCCGGCTGTCATTGGCTGGGCATCGACCGCTGGCTCTGTTCCCCGCTGAATATCGGCGGGGGTCACGTGCATTGCGCGCACGGCAGGTTTCCCGTTCCCGCGCCGGCGACGCTGGAATTGCTGCGCGATCTGCCCATCTATTCCTCCGGCGCGCAAACGGAGCTGGTTACGCCGACGGGAGCGGCCCTGCTGCGAGCCCTCGGCGCATCTTCCTCCGCATTTCCGGCCATGAGCGTGCAGGCGGCCGGCTATGGCGCAGGTTCGCGGGATCTGCCGGGGCAGCCGAATGTGCTGCGCCTGGTGCTGGGCGAAGCCTCGACCGCCTCGCATGCCTCCAGCCACTCCAACCTCCAGGCGCCCGGGTCGCCCGCCGCGGAGAAGATCGGCATCCTCGAAACCACCATCGACGACGCCACGCCGGAGCTGCTGTCCTATGTCGCCGAGCGCCTGCTGGCCTCCGGGGCCGCGGACGTGTATCGCACGCCGGTGCAGATGAAGAAAGGCCGCACCGGCATTTCGCTGACGGTGCTCTGCCCGCCGGAAAGCGCCTCCGCGCTGCAAAGAATGCTCTTCGAGCAGACGACCACGCTCGGGGTGCGCTACCGCGAAGAACAGCGAACCATTCTGGCCCGCAAGACCGTCAGCGTAGAGACGGAATGGGGCCCGGTCCGGGTGAAGGCC
>JAJYZK010000360.1 GCA_021799945.1 Acidobacteriota bacterium | reverse complement strand
CTCGATCTTCAGTTGTTCCCGCAGAATCGTACGGGCCGTCGCTCTGAAACCGTGTCCGCACATCTCCTCCTTGGGGACACCGAGCCGGCGTAAGGCAGCAAGCACTGCATTCTCGCTCATCGGACGCTCCTTCGTACGAAGGCCGGGGAAAACGTAGATGCCGTTCCCGCTGAACCCGTGTAATGTGCGCAGGATGGCAACCACTTGGCTTGAAAGTGGAACGATCAGGTGATCGTCAACATCGAGCCGACCCTCCCGATCATCGTCTTGCTTCGAGAGTTCCATGCACCACTCGGCATTTTCGAGGTCGATGTCCGCCCACTTCGCCGTCCGCAGCTCATACGGCCGTACAAACAGCAGCGGAGCGAGCCGCAGTGCACATTGGACCGGGAAGGTCCCCTTGTAACCGTCAATCACCCGAAGGATTCCTGCTAGGTCTGCCGGTTTTGTGACCGCGGCAAAGTGCCCTTGCTTCGGCTTTTTGAGAGAACCCCGAAGGTCCCGGCAAGGGTCGCTTTCGCAGCGACCGGTGGAAATGGCGTAGCGAAAGACATCGCTGCAGCTTCCGAGGGTCCGACGAGCGGTATCGACGGCTCCGCGTTCCTCGATTCTCGAAATCACTGCCAACATCTCTTTGGGAACGATTTCACCGATCGGCCGTTTGCCGATCCAGGGAAATACATCGTTTTCAAACCTCGCATGAACGCGCTTGCTGTGGCTTGCTGACTTTGTGTCGATGAATTTTGCCAGCCACTCCTTCGCAATCACTTCAAAGGCGTCCTCTGCTTGACCGGCTCTTGCATCCTTTGCCAGCCTGCGATGCAGGCTCGGATCAATTCCTCTTGCAAGCAGATCGAGGCACTTGTCGCGTTCCTCGCGGGCTTTCACAAGGGATACCTTCGGATACTTGCCCAGCGATATCACGTTCTCCTTGGGAAACTTGAATCGGAACCGCCAGATCTTTGAACCGTTCCGGAATACCTCGATGTACAAATTGTCCCCATCGTAAAGCTTGTACGATTTGGGCTGCTCTCCTGATTTCGTCCTGTACACCTTCGGTGATTGGGAATTCTTCGCCGTGCCTCCGTTGCCCACCCCCCCGCCTTTCGTGCGGGCAGGTGGTCTACGATCAGGTTTCGCGTTCTTCACTTGCGTGTCGGTCAGCGGCATTGGGGTATGACTTTCTCAATTCCGGGATATACCCCAAAATATACCCCAATCCAATCTGGGATGCCATGGGTCCGGGTGGCACGGGGTGGTACTTTGGTTTGGCGGAAATAAAAGACTTAAGAGAAATCTGGTGTCGGGTGGGACGGGGTGAAACGAAGGAATGGTGGCCAGGGACGGGATTGAACCGCCGACGCCGGCCTTTTCAGGGCCGCGCTCTACCACTGAGCTACCTGGCCTCAGTGCAGACTACGGTCGTCAAGCGGGAATCTACCGGGTCAACGGGACTCGCAAACAACCATGCTGAGTATATCAAGTCCGCATTGCTCCGCCAAGTTCCCTGCCCGGGTTGCGCCGTTCGCGCCGCGTGGCAGAACGGCTTCGCAACAAAATGCACTTTTGCAGAACTGGAAGCCCTATTCTCTGCTGCGCATCTTCGCCAGCAGGCGCAGAATTTCCAGATACAACCAGACTAGCGTCACCATGATGCCGAAGGCGCCGTACCACTCCATGTACTTTGGCGCGCCGTAATTCACGCCCTGCTCGATAAAGTCGAAGTCAAGCACCAGGTTCAGAGCGGCGACGGCGACAATGAACAGGCTGAATCCGATCCCGATGAGCCCCCCGCCGTTCAGTGTGGTGAAGTGAACGCCAAAGAAGCCAAGCACCATCTCGGCCAGATAAAAGACCATGATGCCGCCGGTGGCCGCAAAGACTCCCATGCGGAATTTCTGTGTCACCCGGATGATGCGGGAACTGTAAAGAAAAAGGAGCACAAAGAGGGTTGCAAAGGTGAGGCCAACGGCCTCAATCGCGATGCCGGGATAGCGCACCTCGAAGACCGCTGATACCCCGCCAAGCACCAGGCCTTCAAGCAGCGCATAGATAGGCGCGGTGACCGGCGACCATTCCTTCTTGAAGATGGTCACCATGGCGAGGATGAGGCCGCCGAAAAGGCCCAGCATCATCAGCCCTGAAGCAGCGCCCAGATTCCCGGATATGTGCCAGGTCCAGGCCGCGGTAGCCAGGGCGCAGAGCAGGAGGATGCCTGTCTTGTTCACGGTACCGCTCAGCGTCATGCGGTCGGTGGCGTCGATCGCGCCTCCGTACCCAATACCGGAAACATTGCGAAAGGTATCGTTGCCAAGCGCCGGATTCGATGTCTTCATTAGGGGCATATATTCTCTCCGTGGTAAAAGCGGAACTCTGGGTTCACCGGGATCTGAGGAAGCCGGGCCCATTCCTTCAATTTTAATGGACGCGGTGATGGCTTTGGCGGAGATTCGCGCCTGCGGCCAGTCATGATGGAGCAAGCGGAAATCCTCTCCGCCGGAGCGCACTGGGAAAATGAGCCGCAGGTTGAACAAAGTGAAGGCCGTCATACTCAGATGCGGCAGGCGGAGCATACAATTCCCCATGAGGCACAATATGCTGGATCGCCGGCAGGATCGTAAGAAGAATCCTTCCCATTTGAAAGGAGCAATTTATATGAAGAGGCCGGGCATTGCCATTGCTATGATCGCCGGGACGCTGCTGATGGTTCCGAAGGCATTTCCGGAGCACAAGGGCTTCGATGGGCGGGGAATCGCGTTAGTAACGGTCCTTCCTGCCCGTGGCGGTGATGAGCCCGCACATGTTTCCGCGCAGGATTTTCATCTTAAAGTGGATGGAAAACCGGCGAGCGTGACCGGCTGGACGCCGCTGCAAGGCGGCTATGGCCACGTGGAACTGGTGCTGATGATTGATTCCTCAGCGCGGATGAGTCTGGGGCTGCAACTGAATGACATTGCCCGTTTCATCACGGAGACCCCAAGTAATACAAAGATCGCGGTCGCATACATGGAGGGAGGTCAGGCCGTATTCGCGAGTCCGCTCTCGGCAGATCCCGCGCCGGTGTTGCACGCGCTCCATCTGCCGGCCGCCATGGCCGGCGCCAACGGCAGCCCTTACTTTTGTCTTTCCGACCTGGCGCGTCGCTGGCCCTCCGCGGACCGAACCGCGCGGCGCATTGTCGTGATGATCACCGACGGCGTGGATTATTTTGAGATGCGCTATGATCCGGAAGATCCCTATGTCCAGGCCGCGATCAAAGACTCGGTGAGCGCGGGCCTGATCGTCTACGCGATGTACTGGCGCAATCAGGGCATTGCAGACAACTTCCAATACGAGACCAATGCCGGCCAGAACCTTATGCTTGAGGTGACGGACGCTACCGGCGGCAAGAGCTATTGGGAAGGGATGGGCAATCCGGTATCCTTTCAGCCCTATTTCGTGGACCTGCGGAGCCGCCTGAGAAATCAGTATGCGCTCAGTTTCAGCGTTAAGGCGAGCGGTAATCCCGGAGTGATGCGGCTGGACATGAAGGCCAAGGTGCCCTCGGCCAAGATCTTCGCTCCTCACGATGTCCTGGTGGTTCCCGTCAATGGCGGCGCTCAATAAGGACACGGCGCGTCCATTAAAGAGG
>JAJYZK010000359.1 GCA_021799945.1 Acidobacteriota bacterium | reverse complement strand
CGCAAATCACCTCCTGGCCATGTTCCGTGAGCATGCGAACCGCAATCTGGTTGCCCATGGTTCCGGTGGGAACGAAGAGCGCGGCTTCGCGTCCGAAGATCTCCGCCGCGCGGGCCTCCAGCCGGGTCACCGTCGGGTCTTCTCCGTAAACATCGTCACCCACTTCGGCCGCGGCCATCGCGGCTCGCATGGCCGCTGTGGGGCGGGTGACCGTATCGCTTCGCAAGTCGATCGGCGCGCCGTTTCGCGGCTCGCACCCGGCAATCGAAGGCAACCTCTCCGTACTCACGCCCGTCACTCCCTCCTGCCGTCCCCGGCGTCGAGAAAGCGGGCAAAGACATCGTTGGAAAGCAGGAGACCGCGGCGAGTCAGCCGAACGGCTCCCTCCTTCTCCTCCAAAAGCTCCAGGGTCTTCAATTCCTCGACCGCGCTGCGAGATTGCGTCAGGGCTTCCTCGCCGAACTCCTCCGCCAGCCCCGCCCAGCGCACGCCCGCACGCATACGCAGGCCCAGAAACCAGCACTCTTCCAGCTCCTCGCGGGCGGTCAGCCGATGCAATTCCGGGGGCAAATCCCCTGCCGTCAAATAGTCTTGCAGCCCATCGCCGTTGGCCCAGCGAATCGCGCCGAGCCTCTCCGGGGCAGGGGCGGATCGGCGGCCGGGGAGCGGAGCGGGCCGCAGCATGGAGTGCGCGTCCAGCCCGAAGCCGAGATAGGACTCTCGGCGCCAGTAGCGCAGATTGTGCCGCGAAACACGATCCGCGCGGGCGAAGTTCGAGATTTCGTATTGCCGGAAGCCCTCGCGCTCCAGGCGGTCCACCGCCATTTCAAAGAGATCCGCCGTCTGGTCCTCGTTCGGCGCGCTGCGGGCGCCATAGCGATCGCCCCCGCGCAGCAGCTCGCGGCCCAGACGGGAGTCCTCATCGATCTCCAGCATATAGACGCTGGCGTGAACCGCGCCGCTGGCCGCTAGCGCGTCCAGGGACCGGGTCCAACTGGCCTCATCCTGATGCGGCAGGCCGGCGATCAGGTCAACGCTGAGGTTTTCGATGCCGGCGCGGCTCACCCGCCGCATGTCTTCGAGAGCAATCTCCCGGGTATGGCGCCGGCCGGCGGCCGCAGCCTCGCGATCCACGAACGACTGTACGCCGAAGCTGATCCGATTCACGCCGAACTCCAGCATGGCGTCCAGCGTGGCATCCTCAATTTGGCCCGGAGCGCACTCCAGGGTAATTTCGCAGCCGGCGGCGAAATCGAACTCCTGCCGCAGCGCCGCGCCCAGCTCCAGCAGCAGGTCGGGAGCCAGCAGGCTGGGAGTTCCTCCGCCCAGATAGACGCTGTCGACGGCCCGCGGAAAGGGGATGCCGGCGCCGCGCAGCCGCCTCTCCGCCGTGCGCATCTCCGCGCATATCCGGGCCACGTACCGCGGCTGCGCCGCCGCCGGGTGGACGCCGGAGGCAAAGTTGCAAAAGGAGCACTTGGAGCGGCAGAAGGGAACGGCGAGATAAACGCCGGCGGAGGGGATTGCGGGGCCGCAAGGCGCGGCATCCAACGCGCCGGCCGGGGCGTGGGGGTGGATCCCGCTGCCTGAATGGGGCATGCCCACGTAGAATACACTTGCGGGCGCACATGGCCGATCGGAAGAACGAAAAAGAGATAAAAGGCGCGCAGCAGGAAGACGACATCGTCGGCAAAGCCTACGACGGCCGTCTGATGCGACGGCTCTTCACCTATCTCCGTCCCTACAAATGGCAGGCGGCCGTTTCGGTGGCCGCGATCCTGCTCAAGGCCGGTTTGGATGTGCTCGGGCCTTACCTCACCAAGGCGGCCGTGGATCGCTACATGACCGCGAGGCCGCAGACCCACCCCTCACCCCTGCTCCGCTGGCTCAGCCCGAACGCCATGACCGGCGTCACCGAGATTGCCGGGCTCTACATGGGCTCTCTGGCGCTCGGCTATGGGCTCGAATTCGTCCAGACCTACCTGATGCAATGGACCGGGCAGAAGGTGATGTTCGACATGCGCAGCCAGATCTTTCGCCATATCCAGCGCATGCACATCGGCTTCTTCGACCGCAATCCGGTGGGGCGGCTGGTCACCCGGCTCACCAGCGACGTGGATGCGTTGAACGAGATGTTCACCTCCGGCGTCTTCGCCATCTTTGAAGACGTGTTCGTGCTGCTGCTGATCGTGGCCATCATGCTCCGGATGAGTTGGTGGCTGGCCCTGATCGCCTTCGGAGTGCTGCCGATCATCCTGCTGGTCACCCGTATTTTCCGCAAACACGTGCGCGAATCCTACCGCAGGATTCGAACCGCCATCGGCCGCATCAACGCCTATACCCAGGAGCACGTCAGCGGCATGAGCGTGGTCCAGCTTTTCAATCGCGAGGAACGCTCCCGCCGGGAGTTCGAATCCGTGAACCGGCAGCACATGGAGGCGTTCAAGGACGCCATCCTTGCCTATGCCCTCTACTACCCCGCGGTGGAGCTGCTCAGCTCGATCGCCATCGCGCTGGTCATCTGGTTCGGAGGCGGAGGAGTGCTGCGCAATGCGGTGACCATAGGCGTTCTGGTCGCATTCATCCAGTACTCCCAGCGATTCTTTCGCCCCATCCAGGATCTGAGCGAAAAATACAATATTCTGCAGGCGGCCATGGCCGCCAGCGAGCGCGTGTTCAAGCTGCTGGATACCGAACCGGAGGTGGCGCCGCCGGCGCTTCCGATCCCCGGCGATGGCTCCGGACGGATCGAGTTCCGCCATGTCTGGTTCACCTACGAGCGGCTCGATCCCGCAGTGCGGCAGCGGATTCTGGCGGTTCGCGATCCGTCCCAAGTAGGCGATGCGGCCCCCGGCGTGGAGTGGATTCTGAAAGACGTCTCCTTCCGGGTGGATCCCGGCCAGACCGTGGCGATCGTGGGTCACACCGGCGCCGGCAAAACCACCATCGTCAACCTGACCATGCGCTTTTACGATGTTGCCTGGGGCAGCGTGCTCATCGACGGCGTGGATGTGCGCGAGCAAAACCTCGAAGATCTGCGGCGGCGGTTCGGAGTGGTGCTGCAGGATCCGTTTCTTTTCAGCGGCACCATTGCGGAAAATATTCGCCTGGGATCCAGGTGGATCTCCAGCGAGCGGATGGAAGCGGCGGCCGATGAGGTGAACGCGGGGGACTTTATCCGCGCTCTGCCGCTGGGCTTCGACGAGCCGCTGCGCGAGCGCGGCAATGGACTTTCCACCGGACAGAAACAGCTCATCAACTTTGCCCGGGCTTTGGCCCACGATCCGCGGATTCTCGTGCTGGACGAAGCCACCTCCAGCGTGGACACGGAAACCGAAATGCGGGTGCGATCCGCCCTGGAGCGCATGGTGCAGGGCCGCACTTCGGTGGTGATTGCACACCGTCTGTCTACCGTGCAGCAGGCGGACCTGATTCTGGTCATGCATCGGGGACAGCTCCGCGAGATGGGAACCCATCAGGAGCTGCTGTCGCACCGCGGCATTTACTGGAAGCTGTATCAACTGCAGTACAAGGAGCAGGAGCCTGTGGGCGCGCTGCAGCTAAGCGGGGGCCTCGTGCTCCGGACGGACTAGAGCATTTTCGGAATACATATAGACTTTTTGAGAGCCGAAGAGGGTGGCTTT